>JAMOOZ010000174.1 GCA_027064885.1 Desulfurococcales archaeon | reverse complement strand
GATATAAACTGTAGCGTTTACTCCCTCAACAATGACCCATCTGTAGTTGAGAGTTGACCGCAGATTAGCGAGTATCTGAGGATTGCTCGCTGCCGCCGACGCCACCTGCGGATCCATTGCTTTGAGGTAGGTTAGGAGGTCGCCGTCCTTGTTTAGGTCTAGCACTATTCTCCACTGGGTAACTAGGGCTGTCACGGCCTGTCCTGTGGCGGTGTTTGCTGGAGGTTGAGCTGTTGTGGTCGTTGACACTACATTGGCCAGTGAGGAGATAGGTGCCGTGAGTGCTAAGATAATTATTGCCGCAAGTGCTCCGGCAACGAGCTCTTTGTTCAGCATCCACCGCACCTAGGGGAGTAGGCGGGTCTGGGGTAATAACTGAACTCTGCGTTCTATGCGTAAAGCATTGAAGATTAAAAAGCGGGGTAATACTCGATTTACTTCTTGGGCTGGAGGGCCTGCTTGGGCTCGGAGGCCCTCTGGAGGAACTTCCTGGCCTCCTCGACCTCCTCCTTCGGGACCTCCTTGTAACAGAGCCACCAATCGAAGCACTTGTACTGCTTCAACCTCTCCTCAGCCTCCTGCTCGGTAGCGGCCGGCGGCACGATCACGTTCTCGCCCACGACCTCGTTGTTCGGCCAGTTAGCTGGAGTCGCTACGCCGTACTTGTCGACGACCTGGAGTGCCTTGAGTAGCCTCAGTAGCTCGTCGATATTCCTGCCAGTCTCTGGCGGGTAGTATAGTATGGCCCTTATCACGCCGTTCGGGTCGACGATGAAGACCGCCCTAACGGTGTGGGTTGGGGATGCTGGGTGGAGCATGCCGAGCTTCCTTGCCACCTCACCGGTCGGGTCAGCGATTATCGGGAACGGTACCTTAACACCGAGGTTCTCCTTTATCCACTCGACCCACTTGATGTGGCTGAAGGTGCTGTCCACGCTGAGGCCTAGGAGGTCTGCGTTGAGTTTCTTGAAGTCTTCGTACCTGACGCTGAAGGCGTAGAACTCGGTCGTGCAGACCGGTGTGAAGTCGGCTGGGTGGCTGAAGATCACGAGCCACTTCCCTTTGTAGGCGTCGGGGAGCTTTATTTTGCCCCTGGTGGTCATTACCTCCATCTCAGGTAGTTTCTCGCCTATAAGCGGGATCTGTCCGGGCATATTCGTTCACCAAATATACTATAAGGTTAGCTTATTTAACCTTTTCCTTAACAAGTTCGATGATATGCTGAAACTAATTGAGTCATAATTCGGATATAAATTAACCATACTTAAACAGCGTTAATGGCTGGAGCCAGACACCTTCTTATAAATTCCGTAGAGAGAGGGAAGGACACCGTACTTTACGGCGGGAGCAACCAGCTCAGGCCTGTCAGTGGTTATGAAGTCAACGCCCGCATCAGCTAGCCTCATCGCAGTGACAGCGTCGTTAACCGTCCAGACCATCAGGCCTAACCCCCTCTCT
>JAMOOZ010000173.1 GCA_027064885.1 Desulfurococcales archaeon | reverse complement strand
GAAACACTCACCGAAACCTGTGAGGTTACTCAAGCCTGTCAAGGAATTTATGGCCATCCCTCAAGACAAGGCCTCAGCGGCAGTCGTTAACGCGCTTAACCCCGAACCCGGTGACGTCATCCTGGATATGGCGGCGGCCCCCGGAATGAAGACGTCACTGATAATGATGCTTGCTGAGAATCGAGCACGGGTTGTCGCTGTAGACATTAGCTATAAGCGTCTACTAATGTGTGCTAACTTACTCGCGAAGCTTGGTGTTGATTTAAGTAAGGTTCACTTAGTGGCGGCAGACTCTAGAGACTTGCTTCTCCGCGGTGTATTTGATAAGGTACTTCTTGATGCCCCGTGTAGCAACAGTGGAGCGGTGAGCAAGGATCCAGGAGTAAAGATACACTTAACACCTTCGAAGGTAAGGTATTACTCCAAGATCCAGAAGGACCTAATCAGTAGGGCAGTCAAGCACGCCAGTGGTTTAGTGGTGTACTCAACGTGTTCAATAATGCCAGAGGAAGGGGAGGAAGTTATTGCAACAGTGTGTGATGCTGTTAGGCTTGTCAGGAAGTATCCTTGGTCCTATCCAGGGTATAAGGTAGTGAATTTCTATGATAAGGTAATGCGTTTCTTCCCGCACAAGCACTTAACAGAAGCATTCTTTCTTGCCGTAATGGAGACTACTGGATAGCCTATCCATTAAAGGTAAGTATAAGATTTCTCACGTAGAAAAGCTTAAGGGTAAGCCCACATGAGCGTAAACACCCTAGACGTAACTTCGGGGAAAAAGAACATTAAGCGCAGACGCAGGGTTCTGGTCGCTAAGCTAGGCCTCGACGGTCATGATAGGGGAGCTAAGGTCGTAGCTAGGGCACTTAGAGATGCGGGCTTCGAGGTGATTTACCTAGGTGTTCACCAAGCCCCGGAAGACGTCGTTGAGGCAGCAATAGAGGAGGACGTAGGGGTCGTTGGTGTTTCAGTTCTTTCAGGCTCGCACACAGAACTCGTTTCCGATCTACTAAAGCTAATGAGGGAGAAAGGATTAAATGTCCCTGTAATCGTGGGTGGCATAATTCCGCCTGACGATGCTGAGGAACTTAAGAAAATGGGTGTTTTTGAGGTTCTAGGTCCGGGAACCCCGCTTCGCAGGGTTATCGAGGTTTACGAGAAGGCATTGGAGGTGAATAACTGATGAGGGAGCTTGATCACATAGGTATAGCTGTAAAGAACTTAGACGAAGCTATAAAGTTCTACCGTGACATACTGGGTCTCAAGCTAATTGAGGTTGAAGAAGTTCCGGAAGAGAAGGTTAAGATCGCGATGTTTAGGGCAGGGTCCGTATACATAGAGTTACTTCAAGGACTCAGCGAAGACTCAGCAATATCAAAATACATAGCTAAGCGCGGCGAGGGAATCCACCACATAGCGATTAGAGTGGAGAATGTCGACGCCCTAACAAAGGAGTTAAAGGAGAAGGGCGTGCGCGTAGTGTACGAGGAGCCGAAGTTAGTATCTGGCGGTAAGAGGAAGATAAACTTCATACATCCGAAGGCAACGCACGGTGTCCTCCTAGAAATCCTCGAGAGGTATGAGTGAGATGACGGACCTAGAGAAGATAAGGGAACGGATGAAGGAATGGAGTAAGGAGGTGCTGGAGCCGGTACTGAAGAAATTCCCTGAAAGGAAAGCAAAGTTCCTGACCGAGGAGGGCTTTGAGGTTCAGAGGGTTTACACACCCCTAGACACGGAGGGTGAGGGTTGGGATTATCTCGAGAAGCTAGGGTTCCCAGGTGACTACCCATTCACACGCGGTGTTTACCCGACGATGTACAGAGGGAGGCCATGGACGATAAGGCAGTACGCTGGCTTCGGGTCGGCAGAGGACACTAATGCTAGGTACCGCTACCTGCTGAGCATAGGTCAAACGGGGCTGAGCATGGCGTTTGACCTACCCACACAATTAGGTCTGGACCCAGACCATAAACTAGCGTGGTATGAGGTCGGTAAAGTAGGTGTCTCAATGCCCTCAGTTAAGGAAATGGACCTAGTATTCAATGACATCCCAATGGATAAGGTCTCAACGTCAATGACCATAAACGCGACCGCCATAGAGGTACTGTCAATGTACGTCGCTGTCGCGGAGTCCAGAGGGATAGATAAATCAATCCTCAGGGGAACAGTGCAGAACGATATCCTCAAGGAGTACATAGCGAGGAATAACTACATATACCCGCCCCAACCATCAATGAGGTACGCCACGGACCTTATAATATACGCGGCACAGAACATGCCTAAATGGAACTCCATAAGCATATCTGGGTACCACTTCGAGGAGGCTGGGGCCACACCTGCAATGGAGATAGCGTTCACACTTGCGGACGCCATAGAGTACGTCAAATACGTGCTCGAGCGCGGAGCCATGGACGTCGATAAGTTTGCTCCCAGACTCTCCTTCTTCTTTGCTGCAAGAACGAACCTCTTCGAGCAAGTAGCTAAGTTCAGGGCCGCTAGGAGGATGTGGGCTAAGATAATGAAGGAGAAATTCGGTGCAAAATCTAGGCGCTCAATGATGCTTAGGTTCCACACGCAGACAGCTGGTGTGTTGCTGACAGCTCAGCAACCGCTAGTTAACCTGATAAGAACGACAATTCAGGCTCTTGCCGCCGTGCTAGGCGGTACACAGTCACTACACGTTAACTCCTACGATGAGGCATTATCTCTACCAACGGAAGAATCGGTGAAACTTTCGGTAAGGGTACAGCAGGTACTGCTCTACGAGTCTGGCGTGATAGACACGGTGGACCCGTTAGGCGGTGCATACTATGTTGAGTGGTTAACGGATCAGATAGAGGAGAAGGCATGGAAGATAATAGATGAGATAGAGAAGCTTGGAGGTATGGTGAGGGCCATAGAGGTCGGGTACCCGCAGCGCGAGATAGCTAAGGCAGCGTACGAGTGGCAGTTGAAGGTTGAGAAAGGAGAGATACCGTTCATAGGTATAAACATGTTTGTCGAGAAGGAAGAGCCTAAGATCAAGGTACTCAAGGTTAACCCAGAAGTTCGTGAAAGGGTGGTGAGTAGGCTGCGCAAACTCAGGGAAGAGCGCGATCCCATTAAGGTACGCGACGCGTTAGATAAGGTAAGACGTGTAGCAGAGGGTGAAGATAATCTCTTCCCACCAATACTCGAGGCAGTCAAGGCCAAAGCTACCCTAGGTGAGATCTCCGGCGTACTAAGGGATGTTTGGGGAGAGTGGAGAGCACCTGAAGTCTACTGAGAAGCTAACTAAACCGCCTAAACCCTATCAACCCGTCTTTAATACTAACTAAGACCTCAGAAGCCTCCTCTAGTTCCTCAACTTTCTTTCCGATTACTACAAATACCGCTAGCCCCCTACACTCCTTCTGCAGATTCTCCACTAGAGATCTATTAAGGCTCCTAGCAGCTTTGCTTGCCCGAACCATGACTGTGTTAGGGGCTACGTAACTGGACTTCCTAATAATTATCCTATTAGGGTCGCTTAGGCTCAAGCCCGGATCCCCGAAGCCTTTGATGAAGTCGGCATCACCGCGTTCCGTGAGCAATAGAGCTATAACCGTCGCTCCAGGAACTTTAATCATTTCCTTGAACCTAGGGTTAAAGTCTCTAGGCCCCTTATCTGCGGATACACCGATTATGCAGTCACCACGAGGCGTTAGCTCTGGCTCCCGCGTTATCTCTATGGTGGTTCTATGCGTAGCTTTTACGTTCTTGTGTCCCTTAAACTTCACGATTTCTACGCAGAACCAGTCGCTACACCAGCCCGTAATCATGGCTGAACACAAATTACTGATCATGAACTACAATATAATGGTGTGCTTCAAGGTTGGATGCGGAGTTCCGGGACTTCAGCGTGGAGCGCAGGAGACTTGTAGAATCACTGATTGCGGAGGGAATACTTAGGACACCTGAGGTAATTCACGCGTTCCTCAAGGTTCCGCGTGAGGAGTTCGTTCCCCCTGAACTTAGGGATTACGCATACGATGATAGGCCCTTACCTATAGGGTATGGGCAGACCATCAGCGCTCCTCACATGGTGGCAATAATGACCGAGGAGCTAAGCCCTAGATGCGGCAATAAAGTACTTGAGGTAGGTACAGGGAGTGGTTACCAGGCAGCGATATTGGCGGAGATCGTGAAACCTGAGGGGCATGTATGGACTATAGAGCGTGTAAAGGAACTAGTTGAGTTTGCACGCTATAACTTACGAAGAACGGGCTATGACAAGTACGTTACGGTAGTCCATGGGGATGGCTCCTTAGGTCTGCCGGAGTATGCTCCGTACGATAGGATAATGGTCACAGCTGCTGCTCCATCAATTCCCGAGAACTTAGTAAAGCAACTGAAGTCCGGGGGAAGGATGGTCATCCCTGTAGGGGGGCGATACTACCAAGTCCTTAAGATTGTTGATAAAGATGAAAGCAGTAACATCAGGGTAAGTAACTCCGTGCCATGCATATTTGTACCGCTGATAGGTAGGAACGGGTTCAACGAGTACGAGTTCTGAACGCTCAAAGCTTTTAAATTGCGTACTGCTCTATCCTTAGCAGGTGGTGTGATGCCGGAATTCAAGGTAGTGGTTAATGATCCGGAAGCCGGTGATCCGAGACCTGTCCTAGTTAAGGTTGTCGGGTCAGACGATCTAAAGTACGATGAGAAACATAAGGAAGGCAAGGCAATGATCGAAGGAAAAATGAATCCGAAGACCTTCGAGCTACTCAAGGCACCATACAAGATAATAACGCTACGGATATGGAAGGACAAGTCCAAAGGGGAGAAGGTAAACTTCACCATCCGTGTAATCATGGACGACTCAGTCCCTGAATTCACCTTACTTGTCCCCTCGGCCCTGTTAGCGGAGAAGGTGGGAGAGGAGGAGGTGCTTGGTGAGGTGTTCAGAGCCAAGGCATTCCAGGTGACCGTGACTGGCGACAGGGCCGCGGCATTCTTAGAGAAACGCATAGGTGATTATGTTGATTCCTCCGCAGTTGGGATACCCGGCATGAAGCTCCTCATAACGGGCGGTTCAGACAACACGGGGTTCCCGATGCTGAAGACGTTACCGGGGGGTGTTAAGAAGGCACTACTACTCTCTGGGGCTCCAGGATTCCACCCGAAGAATAAGGGCGAGCGCAGGAGGAAGTACGTTAGGGGCAATACAATAACGGAGGATATAGTGCAGATAAACACGAAGCTTGTTAAGGAAGCTAAGGCGTAAAGGAAGGACAGACCTGTAGTGATTAATCAACAACCATTATTTCAGCCTTAACCAGTGACTTACCCCTAGGACACTTTAACCTCTCTCCCACATTAACAACCTTAACCTTATCCCCATCAGGGAGGAGGTCGGGTCGGCACAGCTTAAAGAACTCGCACCTAGTATTGTCACAGTCAACTTTCTTGTACCTAAAAATCATTCCCTCGACAGCATACCTCTTCGGTATCGCTGCTGGCACAGCCACTTCCTCAACAGCGACAGTAATTACGTACTTATTTATTGGGCACCGGTTCTTTATTCCTAGAACCTTTACCACTTTATACGTGTGTCCTTTCTTCAGCTTATCTACACATACTTTCCTAAACCTGCAGTTCATGCATTCTGGCGAAGGTCCTGTGTACAGGAATGTATACCCTTCTCGAGCCACTAAGTAGCTGACGAGCGTTATAGTTCCCGAACCCATAATGCTTCAACCTAAGGTCTTCTAAATGATAAAGCCTATAAACGATTGCGAGGTTGTATAGCAGAGAATTTTGACTAATATGAGATTGGTGCCCTAGGTTAGTGGTTCTTTGAAATTAGCTCAGTCTATTATACCCGTGTACCTGGCAAGCCTCTCAGCGGCCTCCCAGGTTAGACCTGACTCGCCAAGTATAGTATACCTTTCCGGCCTAATCTTGTGTGCCTTTGTAAGGGCCTCTATTATGTCGACGTCCTTAACGCCTAGTTCCTTAGCTGTTGTTGGTAGGCCCATCTTCTTTATCAGTGATTTTATTTTCCTCCAGTTCTTACCGTGTAGGTATGTCATCATGATCGTGCCTAATGCCACCTGCTCACCATGTAGTGCCGGGTACTTAGCGACAAGATCTAGGGCGTGGCTGAAGAGGTGCTCGGAACCGCTGGCTGGCCTGGTGGACCCAGCTATGCACATAGCGACTGAAGCACTGGTTAATCCCTCAAGCACTATCCTCACTGCCTCAGGCTTCATGAGGGATATTAGGTTAGCGGCGTTCAAGACGTGTTTGGCAGAAAGCAATGAAAGCGAGGCGGCGTACTCGCCGTAATACTCTCCCTTCAGCCTATGGGCTAGCCTCCAATCAAGTACCGCGGTGAACTTTCCCACGAGGTCGCCAGCACCTGCTTTTAGTAGTCTGGGAGGGGCCTTCATTATGACCTCCACATCGGCTATTATTGCTAGGGGTGGCGAGGCCTTAACGGACGTTACCCTTCCTAACCCCCTGATGGATGCGAAAGGTGATGCTATCCCGTCGTGTGAGGCCGCTGTTGGGACGCTAATAAAGGGTACCTTCATTCTTGAGGAAACGAATTTCGCAGCATCTATGGCTTTTCCACCACCTAAGCCTATCAGTACGGTAGGCTTGAACCTCGATATGTGGTCTAGAAGTGTTTCTACATCATTTATGCTTGAGGACTTAACAATACCAACTTCATAGTCTAAGTCATGTTCACTAATTATTTGCTCGACCCTAGTCCCAACTATAGATCTAACCCTAGGGCCTGTTATTATATACGCTTTATTTCCGAGACCGAGTTCCTTAATAACCGCTGGAATAGTTTCGATGGTATCATTACCTATCACGATCTTCTTCGGTAAGTCGATCACGTGTAGTGATGATTCCTGAATATTCCGCAGCCCGCAACACCTTCATACCAGTAACCTTTATTTTACTAATTAAGGTTTACACCGTAGCAGGTAAGTAATGAGTTAGTGGGTGCTTAACCATGGCTAGAGTCATTCATGGAACAACTACGGTCGGGCTGAAGGTGAAGGATGGTGTAGTCCTAGCTGCCGATAAGAGGGCAAGCACGGGCTACTACATAGCCCACAAAAAAGTAAGGAAGATAGTTAAGATAGATGACCACGTAGTCATGACTACTGCAGGTCTTGTAGCGGACGCTCAGATGCTTGCATCTCAACTCCAGTATATTGCTCGGCAACATAAGATAGAGACGGGCAAACCAATAAGTATAAAGTCACTTGCGTCGTACCTTGGCCTCCTCTTAAACTCATACAAGTACAACCCATTCGTAGTTCAGCTCCTTCTCGGCGGGTATGATGACGAACCACGCTTATACGCAATCGAGTGGTTCGGGGACTACGTTGAGGAGGACTATGCGGTGACTGGTTCTGGATCGCCTGTAGCTGTAGGTATTCTTGAGGCGGAGTACAGTAAAGATTTAAGCATTAATGACGCAATTAACTTAGCTGTTAAGGCTGTTAGGTCAGCTATACGGAGAGACGTGTTTACCGGTGAAGCTGTTGATGTGGCGGTAGTCACCAAAGATTACGTGAAGATATACTCTTTTCAGAGGTAAGGGCCGTCATGGGGCTTGTGGATAGGGTTCGTAAGAGGATAGTTGAGGAAATATTCAAAAGAATACCACCTGAAGCTCAATTGACTAGGGTAGAGTTCGAGGGGCCAGTAATAGCTATCTACGTCAAGAACGTTAAATTCATTATAGAGAATGAGGGAATTATAAAAACCCTTGCCAAGACCCTCAGAAAAAGAATAGTTATAAGAGTTGATGAAAGTGCTAGGCTACCTGAGAAGGAGGCAAAGAAAAGAATACTGCAGCTCCTCCCCGAAAGCGTCGGTGTCAAGTCAGAGAATATATCGTTTGACAAGGTATTAGGCGAAGTCATCATCAGGGCACGGAACTCCGAGATATTCTTTCACGACAGGAAACTACTCTACAACATAATATTCGTGGAGACCGGGTGGAGACCGTCCATAGTCCGTGAACCACCACTACGCTCGAAGATCCTTGAGGCAGCACTCAACTACATGATAGCTCAATCCGATTACAGGAGAGACGTCCTGAGGGCAGTCGGTGAGAGAATACACAGGGAAACAATATTCAAGGACCAGTACCTTAGGATAACGGCGCTCGGCGGTTTCAGGGAGGTAGGGCGCTCGGCGATCTTGGTGGAGACTGCGGAGTCTAAAGTACTGCTGGACTTCGGCTTCAACCCGAGCGCACCTTCAGCGAAGCAAATGATGCCGAGGCTCGACGCGTTAGGCATAAACCCAGAGGAAATAGACGCTGTCGTGCTAACGCACGCTCACCTAGACCACTGCGGACTAATACCTTTTCTATTTAAGTACGGTTACCAAGGACCCGTATACGCAACAAAAGCGACTAGGGACCTCATGGTATTGCTTCAGTTGGATCTCCTAGACATCTCCAAGCGGGAAGGCAAACCACTTCCTTACGACATAAAGGACGTGCATAAAGCGCTACTACATACGATACCACTGAAGTACGGTGAAGTAACAGACATCACGCCAGACATCAGGATAACGCTGTACAACGCTGGTCACATACTGGGCTCGGCAATGGTGCACATGCACGTGGGCTCAGGACTACACAACATAGTCTACACAGGCGACTTCAAGTTCGGCCGGACAAGACTACTTAACAAGGCGCACACGGAATTCCCCAGAGTAGACACGTTGATCATGGAGTCAACGTACGGCGGTGTGGTGCAGAAGCCTAGGAAGGAGGCTGAGGAGGAATTCATAAACCTCATAAAGAAAACCATAGAACGTAAAGGAAAGGTGCTAATACCCGCCCTCGCCGTAGGTAGGGCACAGGAGGTAATGGTCATAATAGCGTTCGCCATGCAGTCCGGATCCCTGCCGGAAGTGCCAGTCTACATAGAGGGCATGATTAATGAGGTAACGGCCATACATACAGCTTACCCAGAACTCCTCTCAAGGGAGGTCAGGGAGAAGATACACTCTGCAGAGAACCCGTTCACTTACAAGGCGTTCAAGGTGCTTGAGGGCAAGACAGCCAGGGCAGATATAGTTGAATCGGAGGAACCATGCATAATAATCGCCACGTCAGGCATGCTGACAGGCGGGCCAGCAGTCGAGTATTTCAGGCTAATGGCACCCAACCCGAAGAACACCTTAATCTTCGTGAACTACCAAGTAGAGGGCACACTAGGTAGAAAAATAAAGGACAGGATGGAGTCAGACTCACCGATAAAGGAAGTTAATGTCGTGGTCGGAGATAAGATAGAGACTATAAGGATAAACATGGAGGTCCACTCCGTAGAAGGCTTTTCAGGACACTCAGACCACAGGCAGTTACTAGCATACCTAGCTAACATAAACCCCAAGCCAAAGAGAATTATATTGAACCATGGCGAGCCAGAAGCAATACGTGCCCTAGCGAGCTCTATAAGCAAGAAGATACAGAAGAAGACACTTCCGCTACCGCAGGACGTAGAACTATACGCACCGAGAGTGCTTGACTCACTCTCCCTAGTAATATAAGCACACCAAAACACAGCTCTTATGCCTCTTGAAGTCCCGCAAGAATCTACTCAAGAGTAGTCAGAAACATTGCCAAGTCAATAACAACAGTTGCTCTGTTGCCTGATCCGCCTGAAGAACACATGAAATAGTGACTCAAGAGAGCGATGTGGTGGACCGGCCGGGATTTGAACCCGGGG
>JAMOOZ010000172.1 GCA_027064885.1 Desulfurococcales archaeon | reverse complement strand
GGCAGCAGTGAGGAATCTTGGACAATGGGCGGAAGCCTGATCCAGCCATCCCGCGTGAAGGAGGAAGCCCTATGGGGTGTAAACTTCTTTTCTGGGGGAAGACGACTGACGGTACCCCAGGAATAAGGGGCGGCTAACTACGTGCCAGCAGCCGCGGTAATACGTAGGCCCCGAACGTTACCCGGAGTTACTGGGTGTAAAGGGTCCGTAGCCGGATAAGTAAGTCTACCTTTAAAGGCTGAAGCTCAACTTCAGTATGGGGGTAGATACTGCTTATCTAGAGATACTGGGGGGTTAGTGGAATTCCCGGTGTAGCGGTGAAATGCGTTGATATCGGGAGGAACGCCGAAAGCGGAGGCAGCTAACTACTGGTAATCTGACGGTGAGGGACGAAAGCGTAGGTAGCGAACAGGATTAGATACCCTGGTAGTCTACGCTGTAAACGATGTGAGCTAGGCGTTGGTTACATATGTGATCAGTGCCGAACCTAACGGGATAAGCTCACCACCTGGGGAGTATAGCCGCAAGGCCGAAACTCAAAAGGATAGGCGGGGGAACACACAAGCAGTGGATCGTCTCGATTAATTGGATAATAAGCCAAGAATCTTACCCGGGCTTGACATGCTAGGGGATCTGTCCGAAAGGATGGAGTGCCCTGTAAAGGGAGCCTTAGCACAGGTGCTGCATGGCCGTCGTCAGCTCGTGCCGCGAGGTGTTCGGTTAATTCCGATAACGAGCGCAACCCTTGCTCCTAGTTAGAGATGTCTAGGAGGACTGCCGGGGTAACCCGGAGGAAGGGGAGGACGACGTCAGGTCATTATGGCCCTTATGTCCGGGGCGTCAGAGGCGATACAATGGGGTGTACAAACCGAAGCGAAGCCGCGAGGCGGAGCGAATCGGAGAAAGCACCTCTAAGTACGGATTGTAGTCTGGAACTGACTACATGAAGATGGAATTGCTAGTAATGGTGGGTCAGAATACCACCGTGAATATGTCCCTGTTCCTTGCACTCACCGCCCGTCACACCATGGGAGCTGATTTTCTCTGAAGACTCTTAATAGGGGTTGAGGAGAAAGTTGGCGACTGGGGTGAAGTCGTAACAAGGTATCTCTACGAGAACGTGGAGATGGATTACTAATCTAATAAATTGAGTGTTATAAGATAAAAAAATTTTATTTAAGGCTTTTGCCCTCTATATTTATTAAACTGTGTTTTGCGGGTGTAGCTCAATTGGCTAGAGCATCTGCCTTCCAAGCAGAGGGTTGCGGGTTCAAGTCCCGTCACCCGCTATCTT
>JAMOOZ010000171.1 GCA_027064885.1 Desulfurococcales archaeon | reverse complement strand
ACGCATATTCAGCATCTTCGCGATCATTAACACCCTTGCTACGGCTGAGGACTCAGCTTCGGCCGGTCTTGACTCATGATGGGCTACTGGGTCGTCCTTTCCTAGCCTCTTGTACTTTTCATTGAGGTAATCTAGGATGGCGTCATCCTCGGCGTGAATCATTACGGTTCCGTCATTTGAGTTAACGGCTTCTATAACCTTCGTTATCCCGGCGTCACTTGCTGGGCGGAAGGGTTTGCAAGTGAATAACTTGAAGGCCTTTACCCCTGCGTCACGCAGTTGCTTTATGTTACCGATGTTCTTTTCGTTCATCATTCCGGCTATGATGCCGAAGTTAATTACTGAGTTACGCAGTCCTTCCTTGACCTTTATTTCTAGGGTCTTAAGGTCTTCAACATACATTCTCAAGGGCATATCATATATTGTTGTTATGGAGCCATATGCTGCTGCCAGCGAACCTGTGAAGAAGTCCTCGTGGTGCGTGTAGTCTGGGTCATAGATATGTGCGTGGATCTCTATGCCGCCCGGCACCGCTATTAATCCTTTGGCATCAATAACCCTATCGTACTGATTAACACTTAACCCAGTGTCGTGAGCGCTTATCTTCACTATTTTATCATTCATTATGTGTATATTAGCCTCCCGCAGGTAATTGTCTTTAATTGGTATTTTGGCGTCTCGTATTAGGAGAGAACTCAAGGCCTCCCCCTCACTCCTCTGCCCTAACCTCCATGATAGGGTTTATGATTTTCCCTGCAAGGACATCTACTACCCCCTTATCCGTCACCCTAACTTCAGGGATTACTGACAGGGAGAGTAGTGCTATAGTCATGAAGCATTCATGGTAGTTCATTCCCATAGCCATGAGGGCCTTCCTATAAGCTTCCAGCTCTTCGTAAACCTCCTCGAAAGGCTTATCGGACATCAGCCCGGCTATAGGTAACCTCACTGACCCTATCACTGCACCATTCAGTACGGCAACCATGCCTCCTCCCATCCTTACTAGCTCGTTAACAGCTTTTGCCATCTCGTCCAGTGTTTTACCGACGACTACTACGTTGTGGACATCGTGAGCTATTGTTTGTGCTAACGCGCCCTTCTTTAGGCCTAGGCCAACAACTATTCCCTTGCCTATGTTGCCTGTTGCGTGATGTCTTTCTATGGTTGCTATGTACGCGGTGTCGCCGGCAGGTAGTTCTATGATGCCTTCATTCACATTTGCTTCTATGATCTCCTTCTTCGTTATTGCTTTCCCAGGAACAGCCCGGATTGCTTGGAACTTTACCTTCCCTTTTCTTATCGGTGCCTTTATCGCTAGATCCTCCGCTTGGATTCTGCGTCCTATGTTCATGGTCTTATAGGCTTTCCCTGGGAACCTATAGCGCCTAGTGCTTGATACCATATACCTCCCGTTATGAACAACTACCTTACCGTTTACTATCACGTCCCTTACCTCGAACTGCCTGAAGTTCTTTAGGACCACTATGTCTGCGAACCTTCCGGGAGTTACCGCGCCTATCTCCGGTAGTTTTAGGTATTCTGCTGCGTTTATCGTTGCCATCTGAACAGCCGTTATTGGATCTATTCCTAATGAGACAGCCCTCCTGAGGATCCTGTCGAGGTGTCCTTCATCGACTAGGTCAGTAACCTCGATGTCGTCACTGGCGAAGACTAAGTATCTAGTGTTGATGCGCATGTATGTGAGTATCTTTGAAAGCTCATCTAGGTCCTTCCACGCTGATCCCTCCCTGACGAGTACATGCATCCCGTTTCTGAGCTTCATTAGCGCCTCCGTTATGAAGACCGACTCGTGATCACCTTCGATTCCAGAAGCCGCGTAGGGGACTAGCATGTCTTCCGGTAGCTGGGGTGCGTGACCATCGACTACTTTGCCGGCCAGTTTCGCGCATGATATCTTCCTCATTATCTCCTCGTCAGCGTTGATTACGCTTAGGAAGTCCATTACCTCCCCTAAACCTATCACTTCCTCCTCTTTCATAAGCTCCTCAGTGTCATTTGCTGTTATTGTTGAGCCCACGGTGTCGAGTCCTGCCTTTGTTGGCGGCACGCATGAGGGGACGTAGAAGAAAACTCGGAGAGGGACGTGGCGGGATTCCTCAATGAACATCTTAATCCCATCAACACCTAGGACATTCGCGATTTCGTGTGGGTCAGCCGCTACCGTTGTCGTTCCGTGGATTAGGGCCGCCCTACTGAATTCCTGCACCGTAAGTAGGGAGGACTCTATGTGAACGTGCGGCTCTATGAATCCTGGTGTTACCATTTCGGCGTCCTTGACATCCATTATAATGGTGTTCGGCCCTCTATACTTACTCACATCGAAATACCCTACGCGGACCACGTAGTTATTCCATATTGCGATGTTGACCTTCTCCCTTATGTCGCCGACCACTACGTCAACTAGGTCAGCGTTAGTTATTATTAGGTCAGCCTTCACCTTGCCCTGAGCAGCGAGAACAATGTTACGCAGGGTCTGAGGAGAGTAATCCTTTCTTAACGTTTTTGTTGTAGTGCCTTCACTACTCATGGTTAAATACCTCACTTGTGTGTTAAACTGAGCAATGAGAAAATAAGGATTTATATATGATGCCTAAATTAAAAGGGGGTATTATTGGCCGATATTTACGTAAGGGGCAAATTTGTCATAACCATGGATAAGGACAGAAAAATTATTAAGGATGGCTGTGTCGCCATCGAAGACAGTCGTATAATAGCTGTCGGTAAGTGTGAGGAGCTTGATAAGGACTTTAAGGGTAAGGCGAAGGAGGAGATTAATGCGCCTCGCTCAATAATAATGCCTGGTTTAATCGACACGCACGTGCACTTAGTGCAGGGCATGCTAAAGGCCTGCGCAAACTACAAGAGGCTAATTCCCTGGTTAACCAGGTGCGTATGGCCTCTTCAAGGCAATATGACGGCGGATGACGCATTAGCTGCCGCCTCTCTCACAATGCTGGAGATGATAAAGACCGGAACGACAACGTTCCTCGAAACAGGGATGGTCGGAAGGTATGGACCTGACCGCATAATTGAACGAGTGCATGACGTGGGGTTAAGGGCGGCGATAGCTAGGCACGTAATGGATATGACTGGCTATGCGCTAGAGGAGAACGCACTTCATCCCGGCTTAATAGAGAGTGGAGAGCAGAGTATGGGAGACACAGAGAGACTCTATAGGAAGTATCACGGATGGGATGGCAGGATATTCATTTGGTATGGCCCGAGGACGCCTGGAGCGGTGAGTGTTGAGCTCTATAGGGAGATATCGGCTAAGGCTAGGGAGCTTGGCACGGGAATAACGATGCATTTAGCTGAGGTTCTTGAGGACGTTGAGTATATGACGAAGGTCTTCAATAGGAAACCCGTGGAGTTCGCTCACTGGGTTGGGTTAACCGGGCCCAACGTCGTTCTAGTACACGTCGTGTGGGCGAGTGATAAGGAAATAGAACTCCTGGCTAAGACTGGTACACACGTTAGCCATAACCCATCAAGCAACTCCAAGCTCGGTTCCGGCATAGCTAGGGTCGCCGATATGCTGAAGACAGGAGTGAACGTTACATTAGGATGCGATGGTGGACCGAGTAATGATAATTACGACCTCATAGAGGAAATGAAGATAGCTGCACTGTTACAACCTGCAGTGAAGCGCAATGCCAAGGCCATTAGGGCTGAGGACGTAATAGAGATGGCCACCACAAGAGGTGCTCGCGCCTTGGGCCTTGAGAATGAAATAGGATCCGTAGAGGTAGGCAAGAGGGCTGACATTATCGTCATTAACTACTGGGATCCCAAGCTAATGCCCATGAATGACCCGGTCTCACACATAGTGTATGCAGCTCACGGTGATGACGTTACCGACGTGATAATAGACGGCAAGATAATAATGAGGAATAGGAAAGTTCTCACTATGAATGAGGAGAAGGTTCTAGAGGACGTTCAGAAACACGCAAGGGAGTTATTCGAGCGCGCGGGAGTTTGTGTCGAACCTAACATTAAGTGGCCCATAGTGTGACTTAATGAAACCTTCGACACCCGTTAAATTTTTCTCACTTCAACTCCAGTTTCTCGGGGAAGCAAATATTGGTAAGTGACTACGTACGCGAAATAATAGCGAAAAGGATCGCTGGAGACATAGTTATGAGTAACGAGCATGGCTCAGCACTCCGTCGCTGGAGGGAGATATTCAACGCCACGCAACAGGAACTAGCCAGGATAATGGGGATAAGTGCGTCAGTCATTAGTGACTATGAGAAAGGAAGGCGCTCTCCGGGGGTTAAGTTCCTGCGTAGGTTCGTGGATGCCTTATTACTCATAGACTCCAAGCGGGACTGGGCAACCATGAAGCAGCTTGCTAGATCCCTCAGCATAAATGTTGGCGCGATACTGGATACTAGAGAACTCAGTATACCATTAACATTAGCTGAACTTGTTGACATTGTTGAGGGAATCATCGTTAACTCACACGCCAATCCGCGTCTCGAGCTTTACGGCTACACAATAATTGATAGCATTGGAGCTATAGAGACGATGAGCGGTAATGAGTTCTGGCAAATAATGGGCACGACCAGCCGGAGAGCATTAGTCTTCACTAAAGTACACCTTGGGCGTTCACCAATGATAGCTGTGAGAGTCGCGCCAGTGAAACCAGCGACCGTCGTCTTCCACGGTTCCAGAAATGTGGATCCGCTAGCAATTAGGTTAGCTGATAGAGAAGGTATCCCGCTGATACTGTCGCTTAAGGAGGATCCTAAGTCGCTAATTAGCGCGCTACGTAACGCCACCTCACTGCATCTATGATTTAATCCTCACTCACCGGAGGTTAGCATTAGGATTGCTTGAGCTATGTCCCCGCTCGCCTCCTCTAACGCTTTAATGGCTTCATCTCTGCTTACACCGGTTTGCTCCATTACGAAGCGTATATCCTCCTCAGAGAACTTCACTTCCTTAATCTCGGGTGCTCTCTCAAGTACCTCCTCCTTCCCACCCATGATCTGGTAGATCTTCTGCCCCTGCGCCTTCATCACGATCACTTGAGGCGCCCTTATGATTAGCTCTTTATCCTCTAGGGTTATGGTTACCGAGCGTACTCCCTCAAGCTCCTTCACATCAATACCTAACCGTTTCATCGCCCGCTTCAGATCCCTCGGATTCATCGAGAACATACTCATCACGACCTCAGTTCAGCTTATTACCTGTCAGAATAAAGGGTTTTCTCAGGTGTTAAGGAGGTTGAGTAAGTTAGAAATAAAGATCTTGGGAGGCGGGCGTGAGGTAGGTAGGGCGGCTGTAGCTGTCGGTATGGACAGTCGTTACGTGCTCTTAGATTACGGTGTAAACTTTAATGAGAATGATGAACCGCAATTACCACTACACATAAGGCCCGCTGACGTGACAGTCATGGCTGTGACACACGCACACCTAGACCATATAGGAGCAACGCCAGTGATGTTCACAACCTCCAGAGTACCATTAGTAATGACAGTCACAACGAGGGAACTCGGGGAGGTCATGATAAAGGACTTCTTGAAGTTATCTGGCTACTATCTACCCTTTGAGGAAATAGACCTTAACACGATGATAGATAATGTGATACTTACTGATTATGGCAGAACACTCTGGTTTGATAACTTTAGCATTAGGTTAATCAACGCTGGTCATATACCTGGCAGTGCAATGACCTTAGTTGACTTAGACGGAGTTAAGGTACTGTACACAGGCGATGTTAATACAGTAGATACTAGGTTAGTTAAAGGTGCTGACCTTGAGGGAATTGCTGCTGACGTACTGATAATTGAGGGTACCTACGGTAACTCGATACACCCACCAAGAGAGGAGACCGAGAAGGAATTCGTTGACGCGGTGAGGGAAGTCATTGACAAAGGAGGCAACGTTCTTGTGCCCGCCTTTAGTTTAGGGCGTTCTCAAGAGATACTAGCCCTGCTCTACGAGAAAATACCGGATGCCTCAGTATACTATGACGGTATGATTCGTGTAATAAGTAACATTATCGTGAGCCATCCGGAGCACATCAATAGGTACGGGATTGTAGCTAAGGCATTAAGTGAGTTTAGAGCCGTAAGAAACTCCAGGGACAGGCGAAGAATCGTGAAGGGTAAAGGGAATATTGTGGTGTCATCGGCAGGCATGCTTAAGGGTGGACCTGCCCAATACTACATGAAGAAGATCGCTAATGACTCTAAAAACGCAGTATACCTAGTATCGTACCAAGCGCCGGGAACTCCGGGCCGTGAGCTCCTAGAGACGGGGATCTTCGGTAATAATGGAGAATTAATGAAGGCTAGGCTGATGTGGTTCGACTTCTCAAGCCATGCAGGACAGGACGGATTACTTAAACTTGCTAAGCAAGTGAGGGGACTTAAGAAGATAGTGCTGGTACACAGCGGTGAGGATGCGGGTCAGGAATTTAAGCAGGTGCTTGAGGACGTTGTTGGCGCTGAGAACGTGTACTTTCCAACCAACGGTGAAGTACTGTCTTTTGATGTGTAATGCCGGTTGACCCGCCATGGTCTCTGGGAAACGAGTCGCGTTAAGTACATTGAACTTCTTTTAATCTCTTCATCACGTAGTCCGTATCCGCATTCCTAACTAGAATCACTTTTTCACGACTGGTGAAGCCAGAAACAATCGACACAGGTTTCTTAAGGAGCTTTTTCAGAAACTTCACAAGTTCATCGTTGGCCTTACCCTTAATGGGCGGGCTCTTCAACCTAATCATCATCCCTTCATCGCCGAGTTCTACGCATTGGCTCCTCGAGTTAGGCACCACTAATAACTTAATCAAGATGCCCTCTGAGTCCTCGACCACGAATTCCTCACTCCTCCCAGGCATGATTAGTACGCCGCGAACAGTATTAGTAACTTAGGCACTATTAATTTAAGTGGGAGGGCCGAGAAGTGTCTTCCGCTGTGACCCTAAGTGAGTACATCATGGGTGAATTATCGTTAATTCAAAAGGTGGTTAGGGATCAGCTCGAGTTCCTCAAAGAGCTAGAGAGGCCTTCACTAAGGAGAGGGTTAGTTACGGGTGCGGGTGACTCTCACGCAGCATCGATTTTCACGCAACTCGTCAGTAGGCATAGTTTTCTGGCAGTTGACCCCTATGAACTTAGGCTTAAGACCCCCTCCGTTAGTGAGGGCGACCTAGTAGCAATATCCATTAAGGGTAAGACACGGGAGGTCGTTAAGGTTACGGAGGCGTTACGTGGCAGGGGATGGAGGGTAATCTCTGTAACAGCTGATGAGGGATCACCCTTAGCTAGGGTCTCGAACGTTGTGATAAAGCTAGTGTATGGCGGTGGTGCCCTACCTGTCGGAATAGGTAATTTCGCGGCAGTCCTAGCCGCATTATCGTGGTTATTTGAGGGTGACACACAGCCTCCAGAGATATGTGAAGTAAAACGTGAGGATCACACACTGCTTGAGTACGGGGACGTTGTTACTGTAGGAGAGGGCGTTGGGGTTGTATCTGCTTACTTCACGTGCTTAAAGCTTCATGAAGTGCTTTGCATGCCATGCAGGTATTATAGCATCGAGCAGTTTCTCCACGCCATACTTTACTCCTTGAGTTCATCCTCCCTCGTAATAATCTTCCCCGGGAAGGAGAGGAAAAAGAGCATACAGCTAAGCAAGATCCTGGAGACCGCGAACATACCCCACATCTACGTGAATCCTTCCACCACCGACACGCATTTGAGCCTAGTCTTAAGCGAGATTACATGGGGGCTAAGTACCATTATGAACGCTGTTAGGAGAAAGGAACTTAAAGAGCCTTGCTTCATGAGTAGAAAGGACCTACTAACGCTCTCCACACCCATGATCTACGGAAGTGAAAGTACCCTTGAGTAACTCTGATGTCCTTGCGGAGGTCTTGAACCTGTTGTGTTCTAAGGGAGCCATAACTATTGGAGAAATAATATTAGGAGGGTAGGCATTCCATGAAATACTGCAATGCAGACTATTCATGTGTTATTAGCGGAGGGAATGATAGTCAAGGCAGGCACGTATAACGCGTGTAATAATTGCCCGCTCAAAGATTTCTGCGGTTCACCACGCTCACACCCTACTGAAGTGTACGTCCTTACAAGTAGGGGATTAAGGATCTGCTCACGACGTAAGAACAAACAACACATTTAGAATTAAAATGGAAGTGGTGGGGCCGCGGGGATTTGAACCCCGGACCACGGGGACTTCCGCCGTCTCCCGTGTGAGCGGACCCGAACCCCGCATTCTCCCAAGCTAAACTACGGCCCCACCATCTCCGCAGTAACCTCATTACTCTGGGGTTTATTTTATTTCTGGTTCATCACTGCGCGAGTGACGTAACACACTTCTTTTTAGCGATGTGAAAACTAGTTACTCCAGAAGAGGTGGGGGTATAGTGGATACTACAACGAAGCTCAGGAGATTCCTAGATAGGCTCCAATCACCATTTGTAGGTAGGGAAGAGGAGGCTAAGGTAGTGACGCTTACGTTACTAGCTAGAGAGCACGCAGTACTGATTGGAGAACCAGGATGCTTAACTGGAGACACCATAATTAGTAGTGAGGATGGGAAACTATTCTACATAGAAGACATAGCTAGGAATTCGCTTCCAGGCATATATATTGCGGATTTCCCCCTATTCCCGCCGGGGAGGGCTACTGAATTACATGTGTATGATGTGTGGGAAACTGTGGAAATAACCACAAAAAGAGGCTTCACAGTTAGGGTAACGCCTAATCACCCCCTAATGACTGAAAAAGGTTGGGTTGAGGCAAGGAATCTTAAGGTAGGGGATAAATTGCTAATTTATACAAAAATTCCTTCCCCCAAAGAGTACGTTAGTATCCCCAATGATGAAATAATGCCTGAGCGAAGACCATACAGAAAACTGGGATGGTCAAAAATCAGGACTAAGAAAGAGGTAAAACGACCAAAGATACTGGATGAGTCCCTAGCCGAGCTGTTAGGAGCCTTCGTTGCTGAGGGCTTTTTTGGACATGGATATATAGGGTTTGGAATAGGTATGGAGGAAAAAGACTTTCAGAAACGCATACTGAATCTAATGAAAGGTATATTTGGTATCGAGAAAGCCAGAGTTACAGGGCGAAAATCAAAGAAATCAAGAACTAAGAACATTGTAGTACTTCGCTTCAATTCAATATACCTGGTAAGGTTATTCCGGTGGTTAGATCATGCCCACGAAAGTGATAAACGAGTACCTAGGTGGATTCTTATCTCACCTAAGAGCGTTTCTGCTGCTTTCCTGAGAGGACTCTTTGAGGGAGACGGAAGTGTTAACATTAATAAGTCCCACAGGACATATAATATTTCATTAAAGAGCAAAAGCTTGAAGTTACTGAGAGGAGTACAGATACTGCTCCTCCGGCATGGTATACTCTCGAGAATTTATGAATCGAGAAGCTACGACAAGCGATACAATAAAGTGTATACTGGCTACATCTTAAGGATATCAGGGTATGACAACCTTAAGAAGTTCCAAGATGAAATAGGGTTTATTTCCCAAAACAAAAGAGAGAAACTTAAGTTATGCTTATCCATGTACTCAAGAAAAAGATCTAAAAAGAACATAGAAAGACATGAGGACATAATATATGATGAAGTTGCTAAAATAAAATACATACATGAGTGGGTTAGAGTTTACGATTTCCATGTACCTGAGACCCACTCATTCTTCTCTAATGGCTTACTCTCCCATAATACCGCTAAGTCCGCCTTGGTTAGGCGGGCCGCTGAGCTTCTCAACGCTAAGTTCTTCAAGTACCTCCTG
>JAMOOZ010000170.1 GCA_027064885.1 Desulfurococcales archaeon | reverse complement strand
GTGGGTCACCACCATAGGGCCTACGGGTGAGTCAAGGATCCTAACCTCAACATCCCTAACTCCCCCACCCACCTTAAGGAGTATTGGATTCGTTGAGTTCGCCAAGTCAATGATCTCCTTCTTGCGCTCAAGTATAATGTACTTCGCGGTGTATGGTGAGGGAACGTTCACGAGCTGTATCTGCGAGATCATCAGCGGTTCCGTCGCTAGGGATCTTATGCCCCCGCCAGCCCTACACATCTTTGCCGCGTTGGACGCGGCAGCCACGACGGAGGGCTCCTCGATAGCCATGGGCACTAGGTAATCCTTACCGTTTATCAAGAAGTTCGTCGCTATGCCTAAAGGTAAGGGCATGGTTCCTATAACGTTCTCGATCATCTTATCCGCTAAGTCGAGGGGGAGTGGTCCCTCTTTCGTTAATGTTTTAACGTCTTCTTCACTTAAGCTGGTGAGTTCAGCTACCTTAGCTAATCTTTCATTAAGTGTTAGCTTATGGAAGCCTGGTAGCCTTGATGTCTTAACCACGTTAAAGCACCGTAAATGAATTGACGTGGAGGGTTTTATTACTCAATGTAGCCCGTGTTAAAAGCCTGTGGTATATCTTTCACTAGCTCTCTATGCTTGGACTCCATGACTTAAGGAATGCTTTGTACCTTGATATCGATTCCGTTACCCCAGGGTCAACTCCCCTGATCTCAGCAAGCTTTAGTGAGGCTAGGCCCAGCACTAGTGAGTACCAAAGCACCCTATCCACGTAGGGCATGGAGTCCGACATCACTAACTCCTTAACAGGCACGCCGACGTCGCGTAAGTAGGCAGCAGCGAACTTCATGAGCTTGTCTCCCTCACCAAGCTCGAGCACTATGGCTGTGAAGGGCCCTAACCACTTCTCCCACCCGACGATGTCGTTGTGACCCCACTCCGGCAGTACCTCAACCTTCGCAGGTATCTTCGCGTTCTCATTGAATTCGTTCTTAGCCCTAACGGCAAGGGGATAATGCCTCACGTCACTCAAGAACACCGGAACCCTACCAGCTAACCTCTCAGTAATGTCCTCAGCCAAGGCCTCAGCCTCGCCTATCTCCCCCAACTTAGTGAGCCCCTCAGAGGAAGGTAACGGGAAGTCCATGCCCTTCGCCCTCAACACCTTCAACGCGCCTATGAGCAACGCCGGCATCGACGCACGCGGCACCCTACCACTCTCAACCTGCAGGTACGTCAATCCCTTCTCCCTAGCGATCTCAGCAAGCTTACCGCCGGAAGACACGCCAGCAACATCACAACCTCTACTTAGTGCTTCATAAACAGTGCTCAACGTTTCCTTAGTGTTCCCAGAGTAACTTATCGCTAGGACCAACCAGTCATCCTTAACGAACTTAGGGAGGCTGAAGTCCTTAACAACGACTGTAGGTATGTCGCTTGAATCAAATGCCAGCACATGAATGACGTCCCCTATAATGCCTGAGCCACCCATCCCCGTCAACGCTATGCCGCCGTACTTCTCTCTTCCTCTAGGGTTCTCGACCTCCGTACTAAAGGTTCTCTCAGCTAATGAGCGCCAATCCACGTAGAACTCCTTGAAGTGTTGCGTGCTCATTATCATCACCGTTAGTAGAGGTAATGTAACCTTAAAATAACGTAACCTAAAGCCATTGCTAAGCAATAAAATCGTTAGAAAGAAATATTCAGTGAGTCTATGTTTAAGGAGTAACTACATAAGTACCTCCGGAAGCCATATATGTTTTACTAGAATATCTAGCTAGGCACAACCTTACATTAGGGAGCCTCGAGCCTTAGGAGTAGAACAGCTTCCCTCATCACACATCAGGACGTACGGTAACC
>JAMOOZ010000169.1 GCA_027064885.1 Desulfurococcales archaeon | reverse complement strand
GAGCTCGAGCAGGGACAGGGTCACCTCGTCGGCGTAGACCCGCCCCGGGTCGGTGCGGGGGACGCCACCGTAGTGGTCCCGGTGCGGGTGCGTGACGACCACCGCGTCCGCCCGCTTGACTCGTGGATTCCTCACGTCGGTCGTGTCCACGAAGATCCGGGCGAGGCGCTCCCCGTCCTCCTCACAGTCCACGACCATCCCGCACCAGGGATCGAGAGGGCGGAGGACGAGGGGCACGAGACGGTCCCACCATCAATTGTTGTGCCTTTGCTACCATCCGATTATGCGGCACTACCATCGCTACACTCGCTAAACATTTACGTGGGAGAGCATCCTGTTGCAGGTCACCGGAGAGCTGGGGATAGCTATTAGCGCCTGATGCCTTGTGGAGACTCCAGCGTCGGAGCATGGATTGCGTTATCACTTTTAAGTGAATTTATGGATGACCGAAGGAGACCGGCTGTCGATTTAACCACGCTGCCGAGGTAGCGAGAACACATCTTATGCCGTAAGAGGGGCAAGTGGGTAATCTTGCCTAGAAAGACCGAATCAGCTGACCGCTCTGGGGATTTAGAGGGGCTAAATCCAGAGCTGGCGAACCCCTGGTTATATAACCTGTTCCGATCAGCCGGTATGCTAAGTAAATTAGCAGAAATAAACGTTGACGAGCTAGTACATATCGAAGTTGAGTATAAGGAGATTGATACAAGAAAGTTTAGTAAAATTAGTTTAATCTTAGAAGGTGTCGCAAGTAGTCTAGAAAAGTTATCAAAACTAAACTATTTGTATGGAGAAGTAATTATCGAAATATCACTTAAAGATGTGGACTTAGTGGCTAATGCCCTTAAAAGTCTAGCTTACTACTATACAGTTGGTATTAATCCTCATGGTATATCAAAGAAACAGCTTGTAGTTAGTAATATGGATAAAGATGCTGTCGAAAATATAGTACATCCGTTTATCATAGAGTACTGCAGAGATAGAAAGGTAGATGTTATAATCAAGCATAGCGGATTAGTTAATGATGATTATATAGACAAAGTTAATGCACTACGTCGAATATTTGATCCAAAGGTTGTGAATGATAAGTATTCTGACATATTATCAATTCCTGAGTATCTTGTAGACAATTCAAAAGGCATTAAGATTAAGATTACAGTTAAACGTGTTGATATTAAATTTCCTATCAAAAAATTAATGACTATGCTCACTAGAAAGTGTTGGAAAAAGCTTAAAAGATTTGTTAGAAAGATTTCTAGCAACCTATGAGATGAATAATACTTCCATGTGACCCACATGTCAGTCATTGAGCCCGTTGGAGCTGAGAGTGGTGGCATCTGGCTTGAGACAGGGCGAGCGCGACTCGAGGTACGAGCCCAGCCTGTCGCTCCTGATATCCGTCGACTCGCGCCTCAGGGTCCCTCATGATTAGCCACCACGACAGCCTCTCCTTGACTTCACCCAGGCCCTACTTCAGGAGCTCCTTTGACTCCTTCTGAACCTTCAGCAGGTCGCTCCGAGACATCCCTCTGGCCATATCACGACCCGTGCCAGCCCCGGTAAGCCGCTCCCGAACGTACCAGCGCGGGGGCCTCCCGAAACTCCAGCGTCTAGGTAACCGTGACTCGAAGCACTCGCGGCTCCCTACCCACGGTAACCCGCTCCATCCCGTGCCGGACCATATCCACCCAAGCTCACCCTCCCGAACCGCTCGCCGAAACTCCTCCGTGATCACCTCGGTGACCACCGACTCCACGTCCTCCACCGACTCCCGCAGCCGCCGATCCAGGGACAGCACGACCTCCCTGTCACCATCGTCCAGCACGACCTCCGACACGTCCACCG
>JAMOOZ010000168.1 GCA_027064885.1 Desulfurococcales archaeon | reverse complement strand
AGCGCAACGACGTCCTTATCTAGGAACTCAGCCTTAACCTCCCTCAGAAGATCGTAAGCAGCCTTAACCTTGAAAGCCTCCCTACCCAACCCCATGAGGGAGTGGGCATCCCTTAAAGCCTCCTGCACGTAGGTGAGGGCCAGGTCCTTAGATGGGGCCCTCGCAATTCTATCGACATGTGAAGGTCCCTCCTCAACCATGAGGACTGCGAGAACCTTGGAGAGTGAGTCGAACTTAGTGTTCAATTCAGCCCACCTTAAAAAATTAGCGTAAGGTCTAAATAAGTCTATACTAAGAGTATCTTGCGTAAGGTAGGCAGGGTGGGATAATACCTTAGGTTACTCACTTATTCAGGGGTCATTACGGGTAATACTGCTAATGCCTGACCGTGTATGGGTAGTAAGGCGCTTTATCACGTATTGCTTTGGCTAGCTTCCTTGCTTGAGTCATTATTGCGTTTTTGAGCGGTGGTTGCGTGTCCCTTAGGGTGGTTACTACGGTTTTCCAGATCTCCTTGGCTGCCTGCTTTCGTTTCTCTTCGTCCTTGCTGTTGAGTTGTTTAAGTTTGGCTGGGTTTCTTCTCGCTAGCTTTATTAGGGGCTTGTCCACCACTACGGGCCTGAATTCCTCCATTAGGTCGTAAACTAAGCTCATCCTTCCCGGCCTTCTCTCATGTAAGTACCCCACGTACGGGTTTAGGCCGGCGGCGAATAGTGCCCTCCATACTTCCTTTGCTAGGGCCGCGTACCCTATGTTTAGGGCCGAGTTGAATGGGTCGGGCTCCTCTCCCTCGGGTAGGGACCAGCGCTTAAGCCTTCTCTCGAACCCCAGTTCCTTCGGTATTATTTCGGCCACACCTTCCCAGTACTTCCTCGCTGCCGCGGCTTCCTCCTGCGCCGCTTCTCTCCAGTCCTTAACGTTCCTCACGTTCCTTGCGTGGTGAAGTAGCTCGTCGTAAATCCTCCTTAACCTAGGTGCCCTCCTACCTCCTGCCTCAACCACCTTCCTGTAGAGCCTTATCACGTACGCTTGGTTCCTTACCTTCCCTTCCACGAAGGCCGAGGCTAGCTCCGCCCTCCTCACAGGGTCCTCCCTCTGCTTTAGTTGCTCCAGCCATAGCCACGTTATGGAGCCGTAGGACGCTGGCAGTAACCTAGCGATCGGGCCTTCCCAAGTCATGAGGACCACGTCTATCCCGTGCTTCGCGGCTAGGGTTAGGGCTGAGGCCGTCACTGAGGCCTTATCCGTAGCGATGATTATCGTGTCGAGCTCGGTCGGGGCCGCGTCCGCTATGACTGACCACTTACGTCCCTCCCTAACCCTAAGGATGAAGCGCCCCTCCTTAACCGCGAGTGACGCGCCTATCTTATCAACAACCATGTATTTCCCGCCCAAGGAGTTACCCCTCCCTCAAGCAGTAATGCCTGTACGGGCACTCATGCGGGCATTCCCCACCCCTAGGTTTTCCGGGGTCAACTCCGTACTCTATGATCTCCCTCCTCTCGTCCCTAGCATCTATGAAGTCCTGCCTTAAGTCCTCGGAAATCATGACGATCTTAGGCCTAACGATCACTTCCCTGCTTTCCGGCCTAACCCACACGTACGTGAGTAACGCGTGGTTAACCGGGAACCCGTACTGGGCCTCCATAGCTAGCGCGTACCCTGCTAGGGCCAGCTCGAAGACCCTCCTAGGCTCCCTAGTCTTAAGCTCCATCATCAGGTTAGGTGGTAGAAAGGCGTCAACCCTTAACGCCCTGCTGAGCCCTATGACCGACCCGTCGATAGGGAACTCAGCTATGACTGGGACGGCCGCATGCACCAGGGAGTCTAGCCTCAAGTACCTTG
>JAMOOZ010000167.1 GCA_027064885.1 Desulfurococcales archaeon | reverse complement strand
TAGGGCGTTACTCGGTGTCATAGCGTTCCTGGCTGACGGTGAAGGACTTACTAGGGTGAGGGAGGCTGTGGTCGAGTTCGTTAGGAGGAAGAGGAGGTTGCTGGCGGAGCTTGAGGAAGCTCACACACGCTCATTATACGGCCCACTAACATATAGTAAGGATCAGGCGGAAGCCATAGTTAATGTAGCTAAGGAGGTTGTTAAGCTACTGGAAAACGTTGAGAACTTAGCCTTCAGCGGTGGTTAGTAATGCGTGGATTATCGAAGGTAAGGGTTCTTAGCAGGTGGCGAGAGTACGTTACGTTAATAGCGGAGGCTGTTAAGGCGGTGGCGCCTCAAGCCAAGGTATATTTGGTTGGGGGAGCCGCTGAGGGGAGGTTAACAGTCCTAAGCGATGTCGATGTCCTCGTGGTGCTGCCTAAGAGGCTGGGGTTCGAGGGGGCTGTGGAGCTACGTGCTAAGGTGCTGGAGAAGGCCGAGGGGCTTGGGCTGCCTCCCTACGCGCCGGTCGAGCTACACATTATAGGTGAGGACGACTTAAGAAGGTACTCAGCTAGGGGTAAGGTAGTTCCTGTGTCGTGATGCTCGACCCGAAGGATTATTGTAGGCTTAGATCCAGCCTTTCTTCTTGAAGTATATTAGCTCGCCTAGGGCTATTGCCGCCATCGTTGCTAGGGTTGCTGGGTAGCCTAGTGGGTGGCTTAGTTCGGGCATGTACTTGAAGTTCATGCCGTAGATCCCGGCTATTAGGGTTAGGGGTAGGAATATGGCTGAGATGACGGTTAGCTTCGTTACCACGTAATTCGTTCTCTCGCCTACGAGCGTGTAGTATAGGTTGAATGCCTGCACGATCCTGTCTATGGTTGTGCTGAGCATGTTCTCAAGCATTATGGCTTCGTCCGTCAAGTCCCTTAGCTCGGGGTACACGTTGTCGAGCCTCTGAAGCGCGTATATTAAGCCATGCACCCCCCTGTGGAGGCGGGCCGCGCGGTCGTACAGCCTATAGATGGGTTTGTGCCTGACCTTACCACGCATCATCCCATGGATTAACTCCTCTGTCTCATTATCGAGGGTTGAGAGTTCCTCGTGGTAATGGCTTAGTAGCACCTTGAACAGCGTTCTTAACGCGTTAAGGAGGCTTGGGGCCTCAACACTTTTGAGGCTTTTTAGTGCCTCACTCATTATTACTTCCGCGTCCTTCGGTGCATGGATTAGTAAGGACTCTTCCTTCACCTCCACGCATAACCTGCCCACCTTCCCACCGACGTATGTCGGGAACACAAGTCGGGTTAGCTTCCCCGGCGTATAACTGAATACTCCTCTACACCAGTTAGGTTCCTTGAAGTCATGGTGCCATAGCGACTTAATATTCCCTGCATTACCTGATGACCCGCCCTCCTTAGAGTTCCTCAATCCCTCGCCCCTCCTAAGTGCGTGCTTAAGTTCCCTAGGGCTTCTTGGTTGTTACGGGCTCTAGGCCTTCCTCAGTCACTATGAATGTGTCCTCATGCTTTATTTGGCCGACGCCCTTGACTAGGAGGGGAGCGTGTATCATGGCTACGGCCATACCTGGCGATAGCTTAATGAAGCGGTGTTGAGGGATTATGGTCGTTATGGGTGCCTCCTCCACCTGCAACCCAACACCGTGTAGGTACCCGATAACTGCCTCCTCAGCTAGCCCGCGCTCCTTGAAGAGTGCTTCAAGCTCCTTCATCACGTCAGCAGGCCTCACGCCCGGCCCCGTAAGCTCCACTGCCTTGGCGTAAGCCTCCTTAATTCCCTCTAAGGCCTTCCTGCCTTCCTCGTTACTGCCCACGATCACCGTGCGCGTCATGTTGGCGTAGTAGTGGTCGTAATCCACTCCCAG
>JAMOOZ010000166.1 GCA_027064885.1 Desulfurococcales archaeon | reverse complement strand
GGACTTCAGTGCCTGTGCGCGCACCTTAGTTGCCTCAATAAGTAAGTCAAGTGGTTCATTCTTTGTTGGGATCACTATAGTAATTTTTACTTTGCTGTCGCTCCCCTTAATGATCCGATCACTTGCCCTGGGGTTAACTATCCACGATTGTTTACTGTTTCTAGCTTTAACATATATTAGAATATGATACCCAAACGCTGCTACGAGTGATGTTAGGGCCATGAGAGCAGCAGAAATCGTTAGCATCATTCCCGCCACCACCCGCGTCCTCGCTTGGCGACGAGTAAAATTAAGTCTTACGGTCTGTAAGGTACTGGGTGATAGAGACATTAAATGGCCCTCGATTATTGGGCTTAATATTAGGTACACAATAAATGTTTTATACGTGATGTTCAGAATATATCGAACACGAGGGAGGAATGGATGGACCCGCTGGTTAACCTACTTGTAATGCTTAGGTTGCCGTTCGTTGCGGCTTTGGTATTTTCTACCTTAATACGTGAAAGTAGACCCTTAACGCTGAACGAACTTGCTGAGGCAACAGGATATGCTAGAAGTCATGTCTACTCAGCCCTGAGGTTTCTGGAGGAGAGACACTTAATTGAGAGAATAAGGATTCGTGATAAGAAGCACCTTTTCCGGGCAAGGGCCAAGGGCGTGATTGCTTTAGTTCGTGAGCACTTAAGCGAGATACACATGTACCTAAGATCCGTGGCGGATGAACTCAAGAATGAGGATGTTCTAAATGCTATGCGCATACTCGAGGAGGACTTACATTCACTCTTGACCAAGTTACAGGAGGTGTGAGAGATGGTTAATCAGCAGGCTTTAACCAAATCAAGATTGAGGATAGAAGAAAGTAGCAAGGAGATAGTATTAGTTGTCTGTGACGGTGTGGGTTCAGCGGACGTTACAGTGCTTGCTAATGAGGTTGCCAAGAAGGTAGCGAAGGAAGGTAAGCGCAGGGCACTTATACATGTGATATCACCGCTCGGTAGACCGAAGTATTTTGAGGTAGTCAGGGGTGTTATACAGGAAAACATAGGCATAAGTATGAGTGTAAGGTACTCTGGGTCAGAGACCAAGGATCTGCTAGAGTTAGTTAAAAGGTTGAACAACCCAGATGTGGTCGTGACAGGCCTCTGCGGTGATTACATTAAGGTACTGGATGAAGTAGGCTATAGAAACGTGACGGTTATCTATGCTAAGGAGGCGACCTAAGATGAGCAAGTATAAGGGATTTGAAATAGTTATCACGTCCGACAGGACTATGATTAGTAATCACCATGGTAAGGAGTTTCTAGGGTTTATGGCTACCGGGCCAGCCATAGGGTTGCCTGAGTGGCTGTGGATGTGGATAGCGGCGCCTAAAATGAAAGTCGACGGTTTAGGGAGACCTGTCGAGGCGCCCTATGGTCTCAGGAAGGTTGAGGCTGCGTTGCAGGACGCCGGATATAATGCGGCGATAGTTGATCCGGATCACATACATAAGCACCTAGATACTATGAAGGTGTTGATGATAGGACATCACGACTTCTTCGCGTACGGCCCACCCAGTAGTGAATGGTGGATGATGACTGGCAAGGAACCGGTTAATAGAGTATCCTTCCGTAAGTTCATGGAATCCCCAGCTGTGAGGGAGGCTAAGAGGAGAGGCGTCAAGATAATAGTTGGCGGACCTGCCGCATGGCAATGGCTCTGGGCGTTAGAGGAGTGGAAGGAGTGGGGCGTGGATTGCGTGATTGATGGTGAAGCAGAACTAGTAATCACGGATATTGCCGAGACCGCCCTAAACGGTGAGCCTCTACCAGATTATGTGTATGTCGGGCCAGCGGATACTCCCTCCATAGAGCAAATACCTATAATTAAGGGTGCCAGCGTGAACGGCTTAGTAGAGATAATGAGGGGTTGTCCCAGAGGTTGTCGTTTCTGTTCAGTTACCTTAAGGCCCTTAAGGTTCATGCCTATAGAGCATATAGTTAAGGAAATAGAGGTTAACGTGAGGGCTGGGATAAAGGGCGCAATACTGCATAGCGAGGACGTGTTCCTTTATCATGCAGACGGTGTTAAGCCTAGACCAGAACCCATACTGAGACTCCATGAAGCAGTCTTGAAAGCAACGCCTGGCTCGATTTCGTGGGCCCACTTAAGCCTAGCGGCGATAAAGTACGCTGAGGAGAAGCACAGGCTCGTGTCTAAACTCATGAACGACATGATCATACCTAGGCAGAAGTACATAGGTGTTGAGGTCGGAATAGAGACGGGTAGTGTGAGGCTAGCGAAAATAATAATGCCTGCGAAGTCTGCACCATACCCGCCAGAGCAGTGGCCGGAGGTAGTTGAGGATGCCTTCAGGATAATGCATGAAAACCGCATAATACCAGCGGCAACTTTGATACTTGGTCTCCCTGAGGAGAAACCGGAGGATGTGGTAGCTACTGCTGAGCTGCTTGATAGACTCAGACCCTACAGAAGCCTGATAGTGCCGATGTTCTTCGTGCCTATGGGTGCCCTCAAGAACAGAGAGTGGTTCAGGAAACACGGACTAAGAGAGGAACACATAGAAGTCCTAGATCGGTGCTTAAGGCATAGCGTATATTGGGCGGAGGACATAGTGAATAACTTCTACCTAAATGAATTCTCGTTAATGCCCGTTAAGTTCGGACTGAAAATGTTCCTGCGGCTGGTGCGTAAAAACATGGATAAGGTGAGGCCAGCTTTAGAGGCGATGATAGCGAGGGAGGGTGAGACTCCCGAGAGAGTGCGCCCTGAAACGGTAGTGAGTGCAGAATCGGTCTCCTGCGGCTGCTCAGCGTCTCGCTAAAGATAGGAGAGCGTAAACACGTTTTAACGTGTCCGTGACATAATATCCTTCTTCTACATCAATAATTTAACCTTGAATTCCATTAGGAAGTAGTGGGTAGCCTTGAGTAGGAGTAGAACGTGTCAGCTTCTCTTAGTTGTGGCGTCAGTAGCTCTCTTGGCATTACTCACCCCACTACACTACGTTACGACGTCTGCCCAGCAAGGTAATGATAATAATTTCTTCCTCTTTGAGTATGGCAGTTCTAAATGCCCTCACTGTATACCCTTACATGAATTCCTCATGCAGAACTTCGATGGGCATCATTACTTTTGTGATGTCTCGGTTAATAGAACTTGCCTAACATACTTCAATAAATTCCTACACGCTACGGGGTTGCCTGCGTACGTACCGCAGACCATAGTTATTAGGGGTGAGCGTGTTGTTGCTTTAGTTATAGGTGAGGTCAGGGATAAGGCGTTCTGGGATAGGCTTATCAAGGGTAGCGTGAGTGACAAAATACCTGTTTATCTAGGGGTAGAGGAAAAGGGCTACATCAATATTTCGTTAGACAGTCAACCCTTATTCATTAAGGAATACATACCGTTGCCCTATGATGTAGTTACCCATGGAGGATCCGTAACCAGCACAAGCACCAGTATGTCCGCAAGTACAACATCATCAGCCACGACAACCTCCGGAGGCAGTCCCCCCAGTAACGGCAGGGGTCTTATCGAGATGCTAGGGCTCTTAGCACCCCTCGCATTAACGGACTCAGTTAACCCTTGTACCTTCGTCCTGTACACAGTAATGCTGGTGTCAGTATCTGTTAGTGGGTCACGAGGTAAGGTCGCCGCCACAGGTGCCGCATTCATTATTGCTGTAATGTCTGGTTACCTAATGCTTGGCCTCGGGCTAAGTGAGGTAGCTTCGTTTCTTCCCAGGCAAATAGTTCTTGTCATAGCGTTTGGTTACGCTGCCTTTATAATTGCTCGTGCTGTCCGCGACCTAACACGTGGTTCAAGACCTGATGAGGAAGGAGTGTGTCGTGAGGATGATCCTGAATGCAAGGCTGGACGCTTGGCAAGGATGTTTAGTAAGAGGGTAAGTATCTTAGCGGCATTTGCGATAGGGTTAATTGCCTCATTCACTCTCCTTCCATGCAGTGCGGGACCATATATAGCCTTCGCCATGATAATTTCCACTCAATCCCTAGTTAAGAGGCTCATGTTACTCCTAGTATATAATATAGTATTCGTAACTCCCTTGATCCTAATATTGATCGCAATGTTAGGAATAACTAGGTTAAGTGGGGTGAGGGACAAACTGATCAAGTATAATCCTCACATAAGCCTAGCTGGTGGCATACTACTCATAATAGTGGCGGCCCTAATGGTTTTCCAGGCCTGAACGCGTTAGCACGTGACATGGATCACGCTAGCAACGTGGCGTCCCTTGGCTAGTAATTCCTTAAGGAGGGTGAGTGCCTCCGGAGTTTTCTTAACGATAACCTTAATACCTAGCTCCTTTGCCCTCCTCAGGACGTCTTCCATTACCGGCAGGTCACCGTATTGTCCTGAACCAATAACAAGAATCTCGGGAGGGTGACCACAAATACTTAGTAGGTCCTTGAACTCATTTAAGGAGAATGGTGTGTGACCGAATAACCTACGTAACTCCTTCGAGAGTTCCTTCCTCCGCCTAAGCACTGACCCGTCGGGAAGCACTAGCACGTCATGCTCGTACTTAACCCCATTAATGACTACCCAACCGAATCCTGTGCTCCACTCTCCCATGCCCCATTACCTCATTAATGACGTTTTGGACTGCTTAACGCTAACGTTATGGTTAAGCCTGCTTGGTCAGTCATGGTTGTCAATGAAACGTAGCCTTCACCGTAGACAGCCTCGATGTAAGGGGAAATGCTTCTGATATGCGACACTGTATTATGTGCTAGAATTAATGTACCCTCACCTATCACTTCCGCGCTCTCCAGCGCCCTAAGGTAGTCAAGGTACTCCTCCTTAGCACCGTCAATGAATATTAACGATGCCCTTCTCCCAGCAATACTATGTACGTTCTCCCTGAAGTCACTACCTATAACCTCAACGACTTCGGAGAGGCCGAGGCCGTTAAGCAGGGACTTGGCTTCCCTAACTCTCACTTCCTTAGCTTCGAAAGAAAGTACCTCACCACCAGACTCCCTAACTCCTGCGGCCAACCAAGCCGTTGAGAAACCTCTCCCGGTACCTACCTCCACCATCAACCCGCCTAAGCTTCTTGCAAGTACGTACAGTAGTTTAGCGGTGTTGAAACTCACAGGCATCGGGCCTTCCCTAAGCGAGCTTAAGTACGTGTTCGTCACGCCATTAACAAATTCCCTATCCACATCCTTAGGTACGGCCGTGAGGAAGCCGGGCCCTACAGGGAGGGTAGTCGTACACGCTTTAACCTCCCGAAGTGTTTGTAGAGCTGTATAGCATGTATTGAGGTGCCTTAGGTAACCGTGAAGCATAATTAAGGCGTCGCGAAGGTGCCCCACATCTGCTAGCCAGTCAGCACACTTACATACAGTGTGGTCCGCAAGTACGAACACTGCTGGTTCCGCACGGAAGTCGGTGAGGTCATAATATTCTGAGGCAGATAGCCCGGCATTGCTTACCGCATCCCTCATTAAACTGAGGGACCTACCCATAAGTACGGCACGAGCTCCCGCCCCCTTAGCCTTACGTAATGCTCGCGTAAACATGAAAACAAGTAGGGCGTCCTCGCTAAGTCCCTCGTAAGGTTGGTTCCTTGAGCGTGTCTCAACACGCAAGGTTCTCACCCCTAGTACTCCGTTAAATAGGTCGGGCCAACACCTTTAATGGGTGTGTGCTATGCGCATTAAAATCCCGCGTGCCTTAACGATAGCTGGGTCGGACTCGGGAGGAGGGGCTGGCATTCAGGCAGACCTCAAGACTTTCGCGGCGTTAGGCGTGCATGGCATGTCGGCAATAACCTCCATTACCGCGCAGAACACGCTTGAGGTGCGGGCAATACATGATGTTCCCCCGGCGGTTGTTGTAGCTCAGATCGAGGCTGTGGCGGACGATATCGGCGTCGACGCAACTAAGACCGGGATGCTCAGCAACGCCGAGATAATACGGGCGGTCGCCGCGACGGTGAGGAAGTACGGGTTCCCGCTAGTTGTCGACCCCGTTATGATAGCTAAGTCAGGTGCGAAGCTACTCAGGGACGACGCTATCGAGGCCCTCATAAAGGAGCTAATACCTCTAGCCACGGTCGTCACGCCAAACGCGCGTGAAGCTGAGAGAATCACCGGCATCAGGGTGACTACCCTGGACGACGCCAGGAAAGCCGCTAAGCATATTGTCGAGGAGCTAGGGGCTAAGGCAGCGGTCGTTAAAGGCGGTCACCTACCTGGCGCAGAATCCATCGACATTCTCTACCACGAAGGTTCCTTCAAGGAATTCAGGGCTAGGAGAATTGATGAAGGATGCACACACGGTACTGGATGCACGTTCTCTGCCGCAATCGCCGCCTGCCTGGCGAAGGGATTAAGTGTGGAGGACTCCGTGGGTATCGCTAAGCGATTCGTGACCCTAGCAATAGAGCACGGCACGCGTGTTGGGAGGGGACACTGCCCGGTGAACCCTTCAGCATGGGTCGACATTCCAGCCGAGAGATGGGCCGCCCTAGCATCAGTAGCTAGAGCCATCGAGATACTAGAGGAGAACGGTGAGTTAGTAAATCCATTGGTTCCCGAGGTGCAAATGAACGTAGTAACCGCTATTTCAAGAAGATACGCTAGGAGCGTGGAGGACGTTGTGGCAGTTAAGGGACGCGTAGTAAGGTATGGTAAAACGGTTAGGGCGGTAGGTCCCCCATCCTTTGGTGCGTCGTCTCACCTAGCCAGGGCGGTGCTGAAGGCAATGGAGTTCGACGAGAGGGTCAGGGGAGCAGTTAACGTGAAGTACTCTGAAGAATTCATTCAGGCAGCGAAGAAGCTTGGCTTCACATGCTCCTACTACGACAGGTCTGAGGAACCTGAGGAAGTCAAGACTGCTGAGGGAGGCACCATACCTTGGGGCATTGAGGCGGCGGTGAGGCGGGCTGGAGGAAAGGTTCCTGACATCATATACCATACTGGCGATATTGGTAAGGAACCAATGATAAACGTTTTCGGCTTTGATGCTGTGGATGCTGTGAGGAAAGTGCTGAGGATAGTGGGGGTGGTAAGGCAATGAGTAAGCAGCCGCTCATAGACCACTATGACTTTGGGGTGATCGTGATTAATGGTAAGACATACACGCATGATGTAGTAGTGACGCCTCAGGGTAAGGTAATTGACTGGTGGAGGCTAGAAGGCCATAGACTACAGGTACCGGACGTTAGGGACTACCTAGCGGAGCCTGTAGACGCGGTAGTCATAGGGACAGGGTATGACGGGTTAATGAGGGTGGATGACGACGTTATTAAGGCGTTCCAGCGGAGGGGGGCTGAGGTATTCGTCGGTAGGTCCAGGAGAGCTGTCAGGAAGTACAATGAACTCGTTAGTGCGGGAAAGAAGGTGCTACTACTAATCCACTTAACGTGTTGAAAGAGAAGTGCGTTTTACTTTGATCTAAGTCTAAAACAAATACCTCTTCTTCTCCTTCTAGTGCCTCTCGATAATAGCGAGTACTGTATGTTTAGCAATCTCTCCGAGTCAAGTAGCTTCGCCGCGATAAGTATCATCATTATTGAGAACACAACGCTCCACCCTAAGCTAGCAGGCACTGCCCAGGTGACTCCTTCTATGTACGCCTTCATAGCCACTATCGGTGTTATGAAGGGGGATAAAGCAACTAGTACCCCGATACCCACCGGACCTAGAGAGGGGAGGGACAGGAACATTAGGAGGAGGCCAGGGATCATCACTAAGATCGATAGCTGGCTTGTGAGCGTTGAGGATGCCCTAACGCTTGGGGCAAGCGAACCTAAGAGCAACCCTAATGACGTAACCGCTAGTAAGGAGAGAAAGGTTCCCACTACCATGATCAGTAGGGCATTCGTACCCAGCAATGTGAGTGACGCTGAGTTAAATGTTTGGGGAGTGGCACTTGCTGTACTTGAACTCACGTTACCCACGGAAGTCGTCACGGCGCCGAAGACCATCGATGTATACACTAGCATACCTATGGTGAACGAGGCAGTTGAAAGCGCGGCAACTACTAGAGTCCCAGCAAGCTTCGACAACACGATCTTAACCCTCGGTATGGGCAGTGAGAGGAGAACTTCCAGGGTCTTCTCCTCGTTTTCCGTTGCCATGGATGTTGAGGCAAAGCCCAAGGCCGTCACTATAACTATCAGCGGTGCCATGATGAATGTGAATGAGACCATGAATAAGGATGTCAGTGCTTGGGGAGGCACGAACCGCCCTCTAAACAACACCATCGTGTACCCCTTAACGGGGTTCACCGTGAACTCAGGATTAAGGCCTGCTGACTTAACGATAAGGGACCTGAGAAAGTCGTTAATTCCGTCGAGGAATGCGTTAGCTAGGCTCATCCCTATGCTGGACGCCATTGACACGCCCGCGGTCTTAGTGAATACTTTCACGAGGACAGGCTTACCTGAGGTAAAGTTAGCGGATGCCTTCTTAGGAACTATGATGGCTAAGTCATACTTGTTGCTTGAAAGACCCTCAGCTATCTCGCGTAATGTGCACTGGTTCTTAATGAACGTAATTGATGAGTGATTCCTAGCGTACTGAACTATGTAAGCGCCTACGGGCCCCTTATCCATGTCGCAAACAAGTATTTGGGCATGCGTGGCTACGTGCTTAGCTTGCTGTGCGACAGCGCTGAACGCGAAGCTGTAGATAGCCCCCATTACGGTGAAGATGATTATAGGCATGATTATGGATGATATAATCACTTTCTTATCCCTTAACGTAGTCATTATCTCCTTCTTCACTAACTCACTCATCATT
>JAMOOZ010000165.1 GCA_027064885.1 Desulfurococcales archaeon | reverse complement strand
ACCTTAACGAAGACCTCCTCAAGATTGCTAGCGTTGAACGTTTCCTTTAACTCGCGGGGAGTTCCTTCAGCAACTATCCTCCCCTTATTCACTAGGGCTACCCGGTCGCAGGTGTACTCCACTTCAAGCATGTTATGTGAGGAAAGGATGACGGCGGCTCCTGTCTCCCTAACGAATTCCCTGATCATGTTCCTGACGTATACAGCATGCACGACGTCGAGACCGGAGCTTGGCTCGTCAAGAATAGCTAATCTGGGCCTAACCATTAAGGCTCTAGCCAGCTGAAGCCTCCGCTTCATACCCTTGCTGTAAGTCCCTACGTATCTCTGCAACGCGTCACCTAGGCCAGATAGCCTCGCACCCTCCCTCACGGCATTATCACTTAAGCCGTAAATCTTCGCCATGAGCCTTAAGTACTCATAGCCAGTCATGTTTTTGTAAGCCCCTGCCTCCTCGGGCAAGTAGGAGATTACCTTCCTTACCTTATCTTTCTCCTTAACTACGTCCATCCCGTATATTAGCACAGTGCCTTCGGTGGGCTTGAGGATTGTTGCGAGGATTCTGAGTGTCGTGGTTTTCCCTGCCCCGTTAGGACCTACTAAACCGAAGACCTCACCTGACTTTACTCTGAAGGAAATGCCGTCAACGGCGACGACGTCCTTGAACACCTTACGCAGGTTCTCCACGATCACCACGGCATCCTCCATACTTGTCACCCGGCAGGGCTTAGTCAATTAGGATGTGAAGTAGAGAATGAAAAAACATTACGTCTTATCCATGCTCACTCACAGGAGTTTCTCGGCAAACTTCTCTGCCCTACCATGATATATTAGCCCTATCACCACGTACAGTAAGAACGTGCCGACCACAGCAGTAAGGACGTTCCGGTAGGTTTGCGTGAAGTCCTTACCCCACACCAGTATGTCTCTAATGGCCTCAAACGCACAGGCTGGCGGGAACACGTTTGCAAATGCCTGAAGAGGCACTGGCAACATCTCCTTCGGCGGCCACCAGATCCCTGTTAGGAAGACAAGCATTAATCCTACAGCGGTTGCAGCACTTGTGGCGTTGGCGGACCTCACTGTGGGGGCCATAAGGAGTCCTAAACCATACGCGAATATCCCGGCCACGAAGATCAGGGCAATTGCTATGTAGTGGCTAGGGTTTAAAACATTGAATGCTATTCTACCGCCAATAGCGACACCTGTCCCTAGGATCACTACAGCCGATAAAGCAGAGATGGCTATGGCGGCGAGCAAGTCCTCAGCAAGGAGTTCGGAGAGTGTCGCTGGGCTGGAGAGAACCCTCTTCAGAACACCGTTGCTCTTCCTGTATGTGAAGAAGCCTGCACCAGCGGTAAGGAGACCCGTCATCAGGGACATACCTACTGCGCCCACTGATATCCACCCTATCTGTCCTGCCCTATCAGCAGTTGCTGGCGGCTTCACAGTATCTAGCCTAAGGTACAGCGGGAAAGCTATGCTGTAGAAGAAGTACTTGATGTACTTCTCCATGGTCTTCAGTGAGATGTTTGTATTGGTATAATTCCACCAGGTACTTGAGGAGTTTACAGTCTCAGGGAATTTAGAGTAGAATGCCGTAACCATGTGTGCTGCAGCATCTGCTCTCTTCAAGCTTAAGTTCGTCATGAGTCCACCTAGGACACTCATGATGGACCCATATCTCATGTATGTCTCGGTGGGCATTGCGCCCTTAATCAGTAGCGTTATTCTGACCGGGACCCACGTCACGAGGGATTTACTGGCGTTCTCTGGCACTATTATTGCGATGTCGAATTTCTTATTTGTCAGTAGTTCTTTCGCTACGTTCAAGCATTCTGAGAAATTGCCGTCGCAGACGTTCTTCAAAACTCTAACTTTATATATGGTTCCGTTGCTACCGTTCAGTTGAGTAAATGTGTCCGCCAGTAAGCTAGTGAAGTTCTTCTTCAGCGTCATGTTTAAATATGGGGTACTCCAGGAGGCGTTACTTGACGGTAAACCCTTATCATTATCGATCACGGCAACATTTAAGGTCATGCGTACACCGCCAACAGGCATGAGTATGTACGCAACTATGAATACCCAGAGAATAGGCCATGCTATGGTCCAGAAGATCGCTGACTTGTCCTTAACGAATGACTTGAATTCATAGAAGGCTATCCGGAACACGTTGGCCATCACTAACCACCTCCTTCTAAGGGTTCTTCAAGCCTCCTCCCAGTAAGCGCTAAGAACACGTCACTTAGTGATGGCTTCCTCACCCTAACCTCCTTGACGTTAATACCTCTCCTCTCGAGTGCTTTGAATACCTTAGGCAGGACCTCGTCAGGGTCACGTACGTGGCACACTATAGTTAATGGTTTTGCCACATATGCCTTCTCAGCTAATTCAGTAAGTGATTCGAACGCTTTACTGACATGCTCTTTAGACATAACGGTTACTTCTATGATGCTCGCTGCCCCTAACGCCTTCAAACGGAGCTCGTTTGCCGTACCTTCGGCAACGATCAGACCTTCATTCATAACAATTACCCTATCGCTGAACTCAGCGTCCTCCGAGATGTGAGTAGTCATTAACACCGTTTTACTGTCTTTGATCATTTCACGTAATAGATTCAAGAATTCTAGCCTTATTCCGGGGTCAAGCCCTGTGGTTGGTTCGTCGAGAACTATGACTGGTGGGTCATGCATTAACGCCATGGCCAAGGAGAGCCTTCTCTTTAAGCCGCCAGATAGTTTAGCCGCTGCCTTCTTTGCGTGGTCCTTAAGTCCGAAGACCTTCATTAGCTCTCGTGCCCGGGCCTTAGCCTCCTTAGACGGTATATCGTATAGCGCGGCAGCTATCATTAAGTTCTCGTAAACACTTAACTTGGGCCACACTCCACCTTCCTGAGGTACGAAGCCCAGCAACGCCCTAGACCTTCTGGAAGCCCAAGGGTCCTCACCAAGTACCTTTACATTGCCCGCGGTGGGTGGGGTTACTCCCGCTATTATGTTGAGCAGTGTTGTTTTCCCTGCCCCGTTAGGTCCTAGGATCGCTGTGAGGGTGTTTTTAGGTATTCGCAGTGTAACCCCCCTTACCGCTTGTGTCCCGTCAGGGTACTCCTTAACTACATCTACGCACTCAATAGCGTACCTTAAGTTACTTGCCACTACTGCCTTCACCAAGAGTTACTGTGTTTTTATCTATTAAGATGGGCTGTTTCTCTGCAAGGCAGAGCTAATTTTCTTCAAAAGGTTTTCACTAAGCTCAATTCATTTCGCTAGGTTATGGGACAAGATTTATTTGCTTCTTCATGAAATATTTACCTCGGCTCCTTCATTCAAGGTAAGGGATTATGGGGAGTGGTAAGTCATGCGAGTTAAGGTAAATGTAACTTCCGAGTACATGGGTGACTTAAGGATAGTCTATGTCCCACGCAACATAGCGGAAAAGCTTGACCTAGCGCCTGGCTGGAGGGCGGAAATAAGCGTTAACGGAAGAAGAACGACCGCCCTTGTTGCTGTGAAGGATGGTGAGAGTGACTACGTTGAGGTTCCTGAATCCTTTCATAATTACCTAGGTAAGCCCTCCGAGGTTGATTTGCGTCCCTACATAAGCCCAGCTTCTGTTCAGTTAATTAAGAAGAAGCTTAAGGGGACGAAACTGACCAGAGAGGAGATATTCGAGATAGTTAAGGACATTGTCGACGGCATCTTAACAGACGTTGAGATAGCGGCATTCGTCTCAGCCCAAATGAGTGTAGGGATGGACACGGATGAGATGGTGTCGCTTACGCGTGCCATGGTTGAGACCGGGACCGTTTTGAAGTTCGATGAGCCAGTATATGATATTCACTCAATAGGCGGTGTTCCAGGGAACTCTAAGGTCTCCATAGTTGCTGTGCCTACAATAGCAAGTGCCGGTGTCTTCATACCGAAGACCTCCTCGAGAGCAATCACCTCGCCTGCAGGTACAGCCGACACTATGGAGGTGTTTGCTCCCGTCGAGTTCACTGTTGACGAGGTTAAGGAGCTTGCGAAGAAGGTTAATGGCTTCATAATTTGGGGTGGGACGCTGAACCTAGCGCCAGCAGACGACATATTGATAAGGGTTGAGTATGCTCTCCGCGTTGACCCGCTGTCGCAGATGATAGCCTCGATCCTATCGAAGAAACTCAGCATGGGTGTGCAGAACCTCCTCATAGACATACCGACAGGTAGGGGGGCTAAGGTGGAAACCATTGAGGAGGCAAGGAGCCTAGCCTCGGTCTTCACGCAGGTAGGTCAGGGAGTCGGGCTAAGCATAAGGTGTGCCATAACCTACGGTGGCCAACCAATAGGCTACGCCATAGGTCCGGCTCTCGAAGCTAGGGAAGCTCTCGAGACCCTCCTAGGCGGCGGCCCGATGTCTGTCAGGGAGAAGTCAACAGCTATAGCGGGCCTCATATTGGAAATGGCTGGAGTAGCGCCTCGCGGAGCAGGAAAGAACACAGCGAAGGAGATCTTAGCTAGTGGCAAGGCTTATGAAATGTTCAAGAAGATCATAGAGGCTATGGGTAGTAAGAACCCCAATATTAAACCTGAAGAGATACCTGTCGGCACCCACAAGGTTGAGGTTAGGGCACCAATGGAGGGCTACGTTACGGGCGTGTACAACAGGCCAATAACAACCATAGCCCGCGTAGCGGGCGCACCTATAGACAAGGGTGCCGGAGTTAAGCTTTACGTGAAGAGGGGGCATAAGGTGAAGAAAGGTGACATACTTATGGAGATCTACAGCAACTCTGAGACGAGGCTAGAGGAAGCCCTCAAACTTGTCAATAAGTTAAAGCCCATAACGATTGAAGGAATGCTTCTGGAGACGTACCCGGAGTATGTGTGAGTTAAATCCTTTTCACGCCATTTCTTAGCACTATCTTCTACGCGAGAAGATTCCCATGGAATTCACGTAATTACTGTATACACCCTTCTTTAAGAGTGTTAAAGAACTTTAAAGGACGCTATCTAACCTCTAAATAAGCGGTGAGTGCAGGATGAGTAATGAAGTGCTGAGAGTAGAGAATGCAGACATCTACGTTGCAGGTAAGAGAATCCTAAGAGGAGTTAACCTAAGCGTAGGTGCTGGAGAGCTCCACATAATTATGGGGCCAAACGCCTCAGGTAAAACAACACTGCTTTCAGCCATAGCTGGTGTTGAGCCTTATGAGGTTAGGTCAGGCAGAGTTATGCTTGCTGGTGAAGACATCACTAACTACCCCCTCTATAAGAGGGTTGAGAAAGGACTCGTGCTCGCATACCAGAATCCCCCGAGTTTCAAGGGGGTTAAGGTGTTAGAGATCATGAAGTGGTTAAGAAGGAAGTTTGACCTAGACCCCTCTTTCACAGAGTCCCTAGCAGAAATCCTAGATATTCATAAGCTACTTGGGAGGGATCTCTTCTCCGGGATGAGTGGTGGGGAAAGGAAGAGATTAGAGACGTACTTAACGTTGTCAATAATGCCTAAGGTAGCCCTCCTTGATGAGCCCGACAGTGGTGTCGATCTGGACAGTGTGGGAAGGATCTTGGAGGCGATAAAGCTTGCGCTAAAGCATGGCATCTCCGTGGTATTAGTGACTCACTCAACGCATATGCTTAACCTGGTACGTCCACTTGCAAATACTGTGCACCTGATCTTTAAGGGCTGCCTAGTTTTCTCAGGCCTCTATGATGAGGTAGTCCCCTTAGTCATTAAGAGGGGCTTTGAAGGGGCTGCAAAGGCCCTCAGGAGGTGGTGTTGAGGTTGAGTAAGGACATGGTTGAAGCAGCTAGGAAAGCGTTAAATAAGCCTGCACCCTACGGGCCCGACGTAGACTTAAGCAAGTACGATATCCTTAATCCAAGGAGGATAGAGCCTGCGGAAATCCTTGAGCGGGAGAGGGTGCGTGATGCCTCAGGCAAGTTAGGCTTCACGCCAGAGATAGTTGAGAAGGCGGGGTACGTTCAAGTCGATGAGGCCTACCTAGCGTCAGCACTCATCGAAAGCCTAAGGAAGCAAGGAGTAATCGTGATGTCAACGGCTGAGGCTCTAAGGAAGTTAGACATGGCCAGGGAAGTAGCGTGGACGCTGATAAGTCCAGACACCGACAAGTATGTTGCCACAGCATATCTTTACGGGAAAGAGCAAGGGTACTTCATATACGTCCCACCTGGCGTTAAGGTGAGGACACCGATATACACATGCCTACTCATAACACGAGGCATGACAGCTCAGCTACTCCACAATATAATCTACGTAGCTGACGGGGCTGAGGCCAACGTGGTGACGGGATGCAGTATTGCTGGGCTACATGCCGAGGCACTACACATAAGTGTGTCGGAGTTCTTTGTTGGTAGGGACGCTAAGCTAACCTTCGCAATGATACACGCGTGGTCTAAGGGAGCCGTCGTAAGGCCACGAACAGCGGTGAAGGTAGCTGAGGGCGGGAGGTACGTGAGCTACTACATGATATACAGCGCTGTTCACAGCTTACAGTCCTACCCGAAAGTCATCCTAGGACGTAATGCCTCAACATCTCTCTACTCCGTAATCTCGGGTGAGGGTGAAGGGATATATGATGTGGGCTCATCCGCTACGCTAGCTGGCCCGGGCTCATCAGCAGAGATAATCTCAAGGAACCTTGCTAAGGGTAGGTCAAGGGTAGTTGCTAGGTCCGAGATCGTGGGTGAGTCCGGACCCTCAAAAGGTCACATAGAGTGTATGGGGTTAATACTGAGTGACACGGCGTACATTAGCACGATACCGCTCCTCGATTCCAGGAACTCCGAAGCAGTACTGACCCATGAGGCAGCGATAGGTAAGATAGGCGAGGATCAATTAACTTACTTAATGTCTAAAGGGTTCAGTGAGGACGAAGCCCGAGCCCTAATAATTAGAGGCTTCCTAAGCGTTGAAGCCCCCGACTTACCGCCCCAGGTGAAGTTATCAGTGGACAGAGTAACGGAGCTAATATCGAGTAAGGGACACGGGTAAACGCGAGTCAGTAAATCGGTGGAGGGGCTTGGCCAAGATCAAAATGATAATCACGCATACCGACCTAGATGGTGTGGCTTCAGCAGCCCTCATATTGAGGGCCGTTGGCGACGTCAATAAGATACTATTTGCTCAGCCGCACCAGCTACACGCGGTGCTCGGAAAGATACCGAATGGGTCAACGGCGTACATAACTGACCTCGGTGTAAACCCTAGCACCCTTGAGAAGGTCGTTAATGAGGTCTCAAGGATCATTAATAGTGGAGGCTTTGTCAGGTGGTTTGACCATCACGTGTGGGATGATGAATGGGTTTCCAAGGTTAGGGGAGCAGGGGTGGACTTAGCCGTAGACACCACGACATGCAGTGCTGGGGTTGTTGCTAAGTACTTCCCAGTAAGTGGTGAGGGTGTCGAGGAGTTAGTCTCAGCAACGTGCTCTATAGACCTATGGTTGTTCAATGACTGGCGTGGAAACTACCTAGCAAGGTACGTGGGGCATAAGGAAGGAAGTGAGTGGAGGGAGTATGTTGCTAGGAAGTTAGCGAACTTTAAGGGGAAAATTGACGACGAGGTTGAGTCCATAGCTGAGGAAGCTGTGAGCCGCGAACTGAAGCTCTATAGTAAGGTGGTTAAGGAAGCTAAAGTAAATAAGGCCGGGGGTTACGTCATAGCGTATTACTTAAAGCCACGTACGGAACACGTAACGTCATATATAGGGAATATACTCCTGTCAAGGTACGAGGCAGACATAGCTCTAATATGCAGGGAAGGTTCATTAAGCCTGAGAAGCAGGGACGTCAACGTGCGTGAAATAGCTAAGAAGCTGGGGGGAGGAGGTCACCCGGCAGCGGCTGGAGCCCCGATAAGGCCGCCTCTACTGATACTTATCCTGGCGAAGCTCGGCCTCAAGTCCCCTCTCCTTAACTGGTGCTTCAGGAAGGTGGCAGAGGTAATCACCGAGGGCAGGTAATCAGTTATGAGCTTGAGCGTGTGCGGCATTGACTTAGCCGTGAGGAGGGAGAGGTGCACAGGTTACGCACTCATAGTGATCCACGGTAATAGCGACGCGGAGCTTGTTCGCCTGAACTGCCTTCACGGCATGAAGGAAGTCGTGGAGGAGGTTGTTAAGGATCGCGTGAGCGTTGCGGCCGTTGACGCCCCAATAAGCGGTGGGGGTCGTGTTAGGGGAGTTGAGAGGGAAATGTGGCGAAGAGGGTTCAAGGTTCTCCCGCCCTCAATGCCCTGGATGCGTGAGTTAACGAAACTCGGTGAGGTACTGGCTAATGACTTAAGGAGGTTAAGTGTGGAGGTTATTGAAACCCACCCATCAAGCGCCCTGAGGTCCTCCGGCGCAGGAAGCGTTCCTGAACTGATGAGCATGCTGGACGTGAAGTTCCCAAAGGACTATCTCCCTAGGATTACCTTATCGAGGGATCTAAGGGATGCGGCAATTGCGGCTGCAGTGGCTTACTGCTACGTTACCGGGTGTGTTGAGCGTGTTGAGGCTGATGGCGACGTCATTTACCTTATCAGAGAGTTAAGTTCCTTGAAGAGCTAGATCTGCGTTTCATTAGGTATGTAACTTATCACGATTCCTTGAGCCTTCCTAGCGAACCACCTAAGGTGATCCTGCATTGACGCCCTAGCCCCATGATCGATATTGAACTTCCCCCTAGCCCACTCCACCTCCTCAACACCTACCTTACCCTCACCCTTACCCGCCGCTAGGCGGAGGAGCGCGTCAACCTCCGCAAGGGTGAACCACTTAGTTACTTCAACGATCTTCTCAAGTGCGTCCTCCTCCAAACGTATCGAGTACTTAGCGGCATTCCGCAACACTGCCTTCTTACGCATCTCCCGGTCAGGGTAACCGATAACTACGGTCACATCTATTCTACCCGGCCGAAGTATCGCTGGGTCTATTAGGTCGGGGTTGTTAGCGGTTAGTATCGTGAATGGTCTATCCGGGCGTTGGAGGTGGTAGAGTATTGTTGAGATCTCGCTGACGTGGGCTTCATGTACTGTGTACTTTCTTGAGGAAATGAATTCAGCGTCGTCAATTATTAGGGCTATGTGGTGCCTCCTCCTAATGATCTCCCTGAATATCGCGTTGAGGGCCTTCTCCGTAGCCCCGTACCACATGGACCTGTAGGTTTGAGGTCTGAGTTCAACGATGTTGAGGTTCAGGGCATCGGCGAGGGCCTCAGCCATGACCGACTTACCGACTCCTGGAGGGCCTGTGAGGAACGCGCCCTTAGTTGCGAAGGGTAGCCTCTTCAGGATGGGGTTCACTATGGATACCTTGATATCCTCTATGATCTTTGGCGGTAGGTCCTCGAGCTTCCATGCCGGCTTTCTCACGGGCACGATGACTTCCCTGTACTCCCCGCCATCACTTATCACGGCCTTAATCTCCTCAACACCGGTTCGCTTGGCTTGAACCGTCACCACGGCTAGGGGCGGGAGTACCTCCAGTTCGTGAGGCGGTAGGTATCTGACACCGTACCCTGCTAGGTACCTTTCTACGCTCTCCCATAACTTAGTGGCCGTACCCCACGCGTATGTCTTCATGTGCCTTACGCTGGCGTCAGGGTTGATTACGAGGAGCACTGGCCTGATCCTGCGTGAGAGCCTCTCCTTACTCACGGTAAGGCTACTCGCTACGAGGCGAGACCTCCTAAACCCCTCGGAAACAATGAAGGCAATGGAGTATGAGGGTGCTTGGTTAACCATGCTGGCTAGGAGGTTAATGGAGACTGGTATCGGTGCATGCGCCGCCTCCCTCACACTAACTTTCCTCCCAGCATATATGCGCAGGAATAACTTGGACTCAATATCTCGTATCTCTGTCTCCCCCTTCCCGAGGTGCCTCCTGAGTGAGGCTAGGAGCCTGTACGAGAAGAAGGAGTCCTTCGGTCTGTGGAACGATATGTAGATGGTCCTCACGTTCCTGTAGAGGTTGCTCCAGAGTACCTTAACGTCCCTAGCAAGCCTCTCCATCCTCCAGCACCACATCATATGTGGGTGTCGAGGGAAATAAAACGAGTCTCCAATGCTCACATAAGTGACCTTGCGTGACTAACTGTTAGGCCAGGCACGGACAACCTGAGCGCCTGCGACGACACCACACTCCGGAAAGCTGTTAACTTATCCATGCCCGAAGCGTAGGCAGTCTCAAGCCGGGTAGACCCGACAGCTTCGATGGTGCTTCTAAACATTTGAGACTGGTATGTTGCATACCTAACACCTATGGCTAAAACAGCAGTTGGTAGCGGTGGCAACTGAAGACCAAGCGCGGGTAAACCATAGAAAACAAGGAGGAGCAGGACAAGTAGGGGGAATCCCCCTAATAACGTGTGTAATTGTACTAACAACAATTTGCTGGGCTTAGGCCCGAGGACCTCAGCAAACGCTAAGGCCGCACCCAGGACAAGACCTAACCCAATGCCAGAAACGGTCATCACTAGAGTGTTTAGGAAGCCTGAGAGTATGAGTGGCGCATACATTAAAATAACGTTTAACTCCAGTATGTCTTTCCCCACCGCCTTAACTTCGCGGCACTCACGATGGTGGTGCCGACCCTGTGTACTTAATCTATTATTGCCTTCCACTCAGGGCTTGACAGGAACTTCTTGAACGCCTCATTAATGGCATTCAGCAATTGGGTGTCGTCCTTCCTGACAGCTAAGCCGTAGTGCTTGCCCGTACTTATTATTGTAGCTACTTCCACCCCGTATTTCTGCGTGAAGAGCTTAGCCACTGGTGAGTCAACGATTACGGCGTCAACCCTGCCATTAAGTAAGTCCTTAACCGCCAAGACGAAGCTGGAGTGCCTCTTAACGGTGATCTTAGCCCCGGTCTTATTTATGAAGTCATCCACGAGGGACTCGCCAGTCGTTCCTGACTGAACAGTAACTATTTTCCCTTCAAGGTCGCTTAGGCTCTTGGGCTTGAAGTTGGAGTTCTTGGTGACGAGTATTGCTTGATCGGCACTCCAGTAAGGTATCGTGAACGCCACCACCTTCTTCCTCTCCTCAGTTATCGTCATGCCTGCAGCTATCACGTCTATCTTACCGTTAGTGAGGGCTGGTATTGGCCCGTCGAAATCTATGGAGACTATCTTGATGGCATCGTACCCCATCATCTTAGCTAGGTGCTTTATAAGCTCAATGTCAATGCCCACAATACTTCCGTTACTGGTTACGTACTCGAATGGCGGGAAGTCTGGGGAGGTGCCGACCACCAAATACTTCTTGCTTTCCGTGGTGCTTGCTTATTATGTCCTGTGAGTACTCAGTAGTACGTGGCTAACGCACCTACGATGACTATAGTGACTATTATTGCCACGAGGGCGTATTTGTTCCAAATAGCACTTTTACCTGACATATTATCACCAAAGCATTTCTAAGTAACAGCTCCGTTAAATACTTTTTCTTTAATAAATTCCGAAACTAGAAAAACAACATACAGCATTATCCAGCAGATTAATAAAAATACCTTCACAGCATTGCTAGGAGGAAGCGGCAGCCTCAGCCTCCGCGGCAGCCATCTCCTCCTGGAACTCCCTAGCGACCGCAGCCTCCACTGCCTGCTCATGCTTGAGGTCACCTATCGGTCCTTTCAGCCTTGTCCTTAGGTCCTGTAAGACTTCCTCTGGGCCATAGCATATCAAGGTGTCGCCCGCTCTTAGCTCGGTGTCACCCCTGGGAGCTCCTATGAATACTTCCTTTTCCCTCATCTTCCTGTATATGGCCAGCACTAAGACACCTTCCTCACTAAGCCTAAGTTCCCTGAGTTTCTTTCCCTCAAGCCAGCCTCCGGCCTTAACCACTAACTTAGCTATGGAGTATCCTTTGCCTAGGCCCAGCAGTTGCTCATAGTCGTAGATCCTAAGGCTCGGCACCCTCTGTAGGGCCTTCTCAATTAACCAGCTTAATCCCCTATCAACTAACTTAGACTTGCCGAAGACCGCTAAGGCCGCTAGGCCAACCGCAAGCCATGTGCCATTGGTGATCATTTGTTCTGGTGTGTTGCCAACGAACGTCAGTACTAGCGTAGCCATCGCTGATGTGAGTCCAGCGCTACCTAAGAGCATTAGTATCCTTATAATCCTCCTTCTAACAGGGTGCGAAACAACGTATTCTGACTCAGATGTGGTGAAGCCCACTCCGGAGAACGCTGACTGAGCTTGGAAGGCTGCTACGTCCCTGCTTAGCCCCGTCATCTTGAGGGCTACTGTCCCTATCCTCACCACTATTATCGAGAATAACACAACCAGCAGGAACGTTATTAGTGCTATCACTTCCCTTCCCTAGCTTACGGTGTTCCTATAACGCTAAAATATTATTACATACAAACATAGCTCCATTACTAAAGTCAGTTGTTCCTCATCCACGGAAGCTTCTGAAGACAGGCATTAAGTCATCAACGTATGGCTTAGCGTATTTCGATGTCAAGAACTCCTCGGGCTTGAGCACTACAACTAACTTACCTTCCTCCATGTACGCTATCCTCTCACCTAGGTATACCGCGTCAGCTATGTTGTGGGTAACGTGAAGAGCTGTGAAGCTTAACTCTTGATGGAGGTACTTAAGGAAATCCCTAGCCTTGCTCCTCAAGCGGGGATCCAGGTTAGCTAGGGGCTCATCGAGAAGCAGTATGCGGGGCTTGATCGCTAGAGCTCTAGCGATAGCTACCCTCTGTTGCTCACCGCCAGAAAGCTGGCTAGGCATCCTCTTCAAGAGATGCTTTATTTCAAGGACTTCAGCTAACTCGATAACAGCCTTCCTAACAACATCCTCACTCACTCCACGGATGCGGAGGCCGTAAGCTATGTTATCGTAGACGCTCATGTTAGGGAAGAGCGCGTAGTTCTGGGGAATTAACGCGAAGCCTCTCTTCTCTGGTGGGGTATTAGTTATGTCTTCATTGTCAACTAGTATGCGACCCCTGCATGGTTTCATTAAGCCCGCTAGGGTATGAAGCAGTACTGTTTTACCAACTCCGCTAGGTCCGAGCACCATTAGGTACTCTCCGTCCCTCACTTCAAGCCTCCCTATTAGCAGACGGAAGTCACCAAGCCTAACCTCTAGATCCTCAATAACAATCATTTCTTACTCACCATCCTCTGCAGTATTCTCAATGCTGTGAATAGGGCTAACGTTAGTAAGACGAAGGGCACTGCTAATGCTATGGCGTACCTAAGCCCGTAAACGTTAAGCCACTCAAGTATGAGTACGTTAACGGTCTTTGGGTAGTACGCGACAACGAGTATTGCTCCAACCTCGCTTAACCCTCTAGCCCATGCTAGTATTGCTCCAGCAATTATTCCCTTCAGTGCTAAGGGTAACGTTATGGTCGTGAACGCCCTGAAGCGTGAAGCACCTAGGGTCCTAGCCACGTACTCAAGCATCGGGTCGATGGACTGGAAAGCGACCTTCACTGTATCGACGGCTAGGGGTATCGAGACGAACGCCATAGCTAATACTACGCCCCAAAACGTGTCCTCGATCTCTGGCGCTACCCCGGTTAGTGACGCTATTACACCTCTTTTGCCGAACGCCATGAGTATCATCACGCCAGCAACTATGTGGGGAATCATTAGCGGGAGATCAACTATGCTCTCAACTATGCTCTTGCCTGGGAATTCATACCTAGCTAGGATGTATGCTAACGGGATGCCGAGAATAAGGAGTATTGCTGTTGACAGTGAGGATGCCTTGAAGGTAACTATGAAGGCCGACCTAGCTTGTGAGGCAAGCATAGGATTACCACCGAATACCTCAGTCATGGTTGAGGGATCAATCATTAGAAAAAGGGCGGCTATGGGTATGACTATGAAGCATATTAGGAGTGTTGCCAGGGCGGAGAGCGTTACTAGGAACGCCTCACCCTTCACCAGCGGTGACGACATACCTAAGTAGTCCCTCCGGTAGCTTCCCGTACCCAATTGGGTGCTCTAGGAATGGCTGGCCCTTACTCTCAAACATCTTTCTCCCGGTATCGCTGAGCAGTAGCTCAACGAACCTCAGCGCGGCCTCAGGATGCGGCGCATTCTTCGGTATTGTCACCCCGTAAACTATGGATTTCATGGTTACACTTTTCTCCTTATTGCTACCGACCAGTATATGCACTATGACCTTACCGTAAATATTATCGAGGGTTGGGTCACCTAAGTTGATTTGCTTGGGTAGCCTAACGTACTTAAGCCCATGTTGCTTCGCAACACTCTCGTACTCAAAAGCGTAGTCCAAGGAACCTGACTCCAGCAATGCTATCAGGTCAACACTCTTTGGTTTAATCACCATGTTACCGCTGGTTGAGAACGTGGCTGGTATGTAGACGTGTAGCGTTCCATTAACTATTTGGGCTTTCGACCCACTGATCTTACTCAGGATGTATTCCTTGAGTATCGTTTCGTTCTTATAATAGAGACTTGCCAGCGCAAGCACGCCAACGGACCTGTACCCGCATGGATCCATGTTAGGATTCGAGAAACCGTACCTGACGCCAGGCATGCCGAGCACCACGTACCACCTATCTGGGTGTTGCTCTAACCACGAGGCATACTTCGACTTATCCGTGAATGTCAGCACTATTTGATTAGACGCGAACGCAACATACCATCCCGTATACTTAGGCACCATGAACATAGGGATTAGCCTGTAATCCGCGACAGCAACAACATCGCATCTCTCGCCGAGGTCAGTAACGCTTCGAACCACCTGAACGCTCCCTGCCGACTTTATCCTAACACTGTCTCCGTACTTGCTATGGAACACGCTCGATACGCCGTCTAGGGGTATTCGTAGGGAACCGGCACTACATACTGTTACGGTGACGGGCTGTTGCCTCTGACTTGAAACCATGTAGTAAGCAATAGCGCCTACGATAATCATGGCGATTATAGCTACGGTTAAGAGCGCCTCAGCATGACGCACGCTATTGACACCGGATCCTTAGTTCATGGGTAAGTTATAAACGTTATTCGTTATCCGATAACGCTATAAACTGAGAAGCCTGCCAAGGTTCCTCGGGTCATAACGATACCCACTTAAGTTATTCAGTATCTCCTTGAGTTCGCGGCTCCTGAGGGTATTAATGAACACATTAATCTTACTTGACCCTAGGATCGAGTTCCTCACGACAAAGTCAAAGCGTTCCCAAGTCACGGGAACATAGTGAAGTCCGTAGGCCTTAGCAATTCCCTCAATGAGTAACCCGACGTCTGCCCTACCGTCGGATATAGCCATAGCGACGTCGTCATGAGTTCTGAACTCTGTGTCATAACCCTTCACCCTAGACTCAACGTCCGCGGGGCTAATCCCCAACTCCTTAGCTCTCTTCATGAGAAGATACTTCATGAGGGTTCTCGTACCGGATCCGTAAACCCGGTTCGCAAGCCTTAACTTACCCTTGAGTAACGCGTCAAGAGCCTCTTCAAGCCCCAAGCCCTCCCGCGACGCAAGCACCTGGAGCCTCTCGTAACCGAGGACCACGCTTGCCTCACCAGGTAGCATTCTACGCACGTAAGTCACGTTATACTCTCCCGACTCGTAGTCTAGGAGATGTATGCCTGCGACGTCACCTTCACCAAGAAGTAAGGCGGCCAGACCCTTCAGCGATCCTAGCCAGTGCGCCTCAACCTGCGTGCCTCGCTCTCTAATAATTCCTGCTAATCTGCTCACCGCTATATCGTGACTGCCAACATATGTTAGTGGTTGTTGAGGGGTGGGTGTCTCCCCCTTAACCTCAGGTAGTTGAGGAGCGTAACTAAATACCTTAACATGTTCCCGAATGTATTCCTCGATTAACTTTTCTCCTAGGGGGGTTAGTGTGGTGCCCCCTCCTCCTTTACCCCCTCTTCGCGCCTCTATGATCCGCCCGTTAACCGCCCTTTCAACCCTAGCGATGCATTCCCACGCACGTGAGTACGGTATTCCTAAGGCTTTGGACGCCTTAAGGAGCGACCCCAACCTCCTTATGAGGATCAGTAACTTAGCGCTTACGTCATCTAAGACGACCTCGCCTGTGTCCTCACGAACTATTTCGAGTTTTATTCTTGACCTAAGTTTAAGTGCGCTCAATACTTCATCCGCACCATTCACTTCCTTTCTGAGAGCCTAATAATATTCTCATAATATTCTTAGCTTGAGTAACTTTGGTAGCGTTATCGTTATTACGTTCCTCTAAAGCATTACCTATCAGGTAATGGCGCGTGGTGGATGTTGAAGACATCACTGGAGAGCTTTATGGGAGGTTATTCCTCCTACCTACTCCACCTAAGCTCGTAGCGCTTTACGCGGCACTCCTTGTTGGTATAGGTGTGATTAACTCGTTACCCAGCACTTCCCTATACGATATCGCATTATCTGTGGAGCAGTACGTTATCTTAGGTCTAACGCTAGTAATTGTCTTTATGTTCCTCAGCGCAACTAAGGTGTTCACGCTTAAGCGCGTTCTAGGGTTGTCGACAGCGATGTTTATAGCCTCGCTACCAGCAGAACTCATTTTCTACAGGCTCACGGGGCTTAAGGGCACGGGCTTACTAGCTGGGACAGGCTTTGTTTATGTTGTATTAAGTGCGTTTTACGGGGTCTTTATTTCATTAATCATAGCCTCCGCACCGCCCTTCGCGGCCTTCTGGTTTGTTAACTCACTACTCGGTAAAGGCGTTAGTGGGTCCGTACTGGCAGCAGCCCTCATAACGGAGATGATCTCCCTCTTAGCTGGTGTGGCTTACTTAGCATACTTTGAGAAGCAAGGTAGGGTATCGGGGTACTCACCGATGAGGATGGTACGGGCCTTCCTACGCACGTGGTTTACCGGGGATCCTAAAGCGCTGGAGAGGGAGTTAGCCCGTAATGCGGTTACATCTGACCTACGCGTTAGGACGCTGGTCTTCTGGCGTGAGGGTGTGGAGCCCGTGATGCTTGTTTTCCCTTCACTTCACTATGGGCTTTTCCGTGATGTAGGTTCAGCTAGATTCATTTACCATCTGGAAGAAGTGGTTGAGCCTTCATTCAAGCTCTTTACGTTCCATACGGCTGGCTCACATGAGCACAACCTTGTTTCGTCTGATGACTCTAGGTTGATTGCTAAGCTTGTCGGTGAAACCTTACTTGCTGAGGTGCCGAGGAAGGTCGCTAAGTTGCGGATGTGCCCGCCGTACAGGGTAAGGTTAAGTGATGGGTGGGAGTCCTTCACACTAAATGGCCCAACAGCACTGATCCCCATGATAGTCAATAAGGTTAAGGGAAATGATGACTTGCCGTTCGAACTCTGGGATAGGCTAATTAAGGACGAGAGGTCACCGCCGTTCACAGCGGTAGCGGACTCTCACTCTTTCAAGGGCGATAAAGTCACGGACCTCAATGTGCTGGAGCCCCTGATTAAAGAGGTGCTGAAACGTTACTCGTGTCGTGAGGGTGAGGACTTCCTAGTAGGGTACGGTGAGGCGTTGCTGGACGGGTGGTGCAGGTGCGTGTGCAACCAGCGAGCCAAGGCCCTCACACTTAAGTTCAGCAACGCTAGATATGCGCTGGTGTACGTTTACGGCAACAACATGGATGGTGCCTATAGGCTCAAATTAGAGGACATCATCAGGAAATTAGGTGTTGATGATGTGGAGATAGTCACGCCGGACGATCACAGCTGTGCTGCATCCTTTAAGGAAGCACCATACGATGTCGTGAGTGAATGCCCCCCACTAACGGAGGCGGTGGTGAAGGCTGTTAAGGAAGCCATCAAGGCTGAGGTTCCGGCCACGTACAGCACGTATGATGTCGTGGTAAGCGACGTTAAGTTTGTTGGGAACGGAATATTTGAGCTAACTAATCAGCTCGGCAGGCTAGGGAAGAAAGCTGAGTACCTAATCCTGCTTCTCCTTCTCATTAGTAACGTGGCGCCGATCGTGGTTTACACCTCGGTACTCATGAAGTGACTCTCTAATTCTTAAGAGTGTTCTAGTCGCTAGAACAGCCTTTTCAACACCTTAACTTAAACTAAAACACGGTTAACCACCAGTATGGGGATCCACGCTGAAGAGCCAGGAAGCGATTGTAGCAATGATAATTATAACAGCAGCTCTTACTCTGATAGCGATAACTGTAGTTCATTACTTCCTAACAATGCCCACCGAGGTAACCCCTGAAGGTCAGGGTGCCAACAATACATCAGCTACTAACAAACTATCACAGGTTACCTCGCCAGTAACCTCAAGTAATTCTGCAACGGGCTGGATCGACAAGGTCAGTACAGTATTAAAGGATGTGCTGAGTAACGTGACGCACGTGATAGAGGAGAACTCCAACATTAGCGGGAGTTCTCGCTCCTTGATTAGTGCTAGCCTCCCTCAGTGGGTCACGGTCGAAGATATCCTTCATGCCGTAATAGTAAATAACTCTGCCATAACAATAGGTAACCACACGTTTAGGTACGCCCTCCTAAGCTACTGTATTCTTGGTGAGTGCAGGGAAGTTAAAGAGACAGTTAGCTTGGGACAGTATACCGTAACGCTTCAAGCCCCGCCCAAAACGACAACTACCACGGGCGGCCAGCTAACCTACGTGCTGATTAGGAAGGAAGGCAAGCTTGTCGGTAATGTGAGCCACTACTACATACCATTCCTAATAAGCAATCACTGTGTAACTATCACAATGAATGCGATTAACCTGGGTGATAATCATGTAATGTATTTTCTGCAGATTTACGGCCTACCTACTCAAGATCCTACTAGGATGTTCTCCGCGTGGCTTGCCCTGATACCTGTAGCGTAACCTGCGCCTATCACGGATCCCGTAACGCGTCCGTGAATATTTTTCCTTAACGCGGGCGTAGTAACAATAAGTATTTCATACCTAACGGTAATACTCACCTTAGGTGCGGTCATGAAGAGTAAGGAGGTAACTTTAATTAAGGATCCCCTCCATGGCTACATCAAGCTATACCCACACGAGAAATGCATTGTAGACTCACCGCCCTTCCAGAGGTTAAGGAGGATAAAGCAACTATCAGCATCACACTTGGTCTACCCCGGCGCTGTCCACACCAGATTCGCCCACAGCTTGGGCGTAATGTATGTTGCTGGTGTCTTCGCTGAGAACATGTACTCGAAGCTAGGCATAGGGGCTGACGAAGTTAGGAGGCTTAAGCTCATAGCCAGATTACTTGGCCTACTCCACGACGTAGGCCACGGACCGTACTCCCACACGTTTGAGGATCACGTGCTCGTGAATTACGGCACGAATCATGAAGTGATCGGAGGGAGAATCGTCAAGGAAGTGCCTGAACTGGCCGAATGCTTCGACACCATGATCGAGGATGAGGTAGGGATCTCGGCGGAAACCATGGGGAAGATGATCGAAGCACCTACCCTTGAGGTATGGCCTCTAACCTCAGACATAGCCTCCGGTGTCACGGAGAGATCCCTATACTACATAATTAGGGGTGCGTACGCGTCCGACATAATTGACTACCTTCTGAGAGACTCGATGTTCACGGGCGCAAACTACGGCATAGGACTTGATTGGAGGAGGCTCGCATACCACTCATCACTCATAGGCGATAGGGTAGTGCTGGACTATAAGGCCAAGGACGTGCTCGATCACCTTCTCATAGCGAGGATATTCATGTTCAAGACCGTATACTTTCATAAGACCTCAAGGGCTTTCGACAGGATAACAGGTGAGTTACTGGTTAAGGCTGACCCAATATTGAACTTCAAGGAAGCTGTGGAGGACATGAGCAAGTACATAGAGCTTGACGATGAGTATGTCCTATCCCACCCTGAAGTCAGGAAGCTTGAGGAAGCTAAATACCTCCTCAACAGGATAGTGCCTTATAAAGCAGTATATGAGGCTGTACTTCCGTTAGAATCAAACCTGAAGCCATTCCTCACGCTCAGCAAAAAGGTTCTGGAGGAGGACTTAGAGAGGCGGTTGAGGTCGATAGCGCCCGAGATATCTGAGGACGTTAGGGCAGTCTTTGTGGACACGCCGAAGCTGCCGACTAACCCGATGTTCGAGGAGAGCGTCGTAGCTATCCAGGGACCGCACGGTGAGGTGCAGGAAATACCCGTAGGCTCAACCCTCGCCGGACTAATGCCTAAGGAAATAGCGTTCATCAGGATCTACATAAGGGACAAGTACTCTAAGTACGCTGAAGCGCTCAGGCAAATGGCTCGCACCATAATGGAGGGCGGTGGCGAGCTAAGGAGTTTCTACTGAATACGCATTTCTCTCCTCACGGTACTCCTAGTTGTTTTTCACTGCTTTTAATTCGTGTGGGGATGGCCCTTGGTGTGGGTTCATTTGCTTCACCCGCACCTCATGGAGGCTCGGCCGGGCCCAACGTCCCGGGGCCCCATCCAAGGCTCATAGACCTCACCGCATAGCGGGTCATCGAAACACCACCATCAAGCAACTAGAAACAATTAAAAGTACTTGAACGCATCATTAAATCCGAAGCAGCCTGTGAGTTCTTTTTGAGTACGTTATTCCTTAAGCGTGCGGGTCATTACGCCGGGCGCGCCAAGAGTTGTTCTTAAGGCTATTGATGAATGTAGCTTAACAGCCAGCTCGACCCTCTCTGCATTATCCTTACTTGCCAACGCTATCACAGCCCCCCCACCGCCGGCGCCCGTGAGTTTAGCGCCTAACGCTCCTGCAGCTCTGGCTGCGTAGACTATTTGACTTAACTTCATTGTGGAGACATTTAATGCTTCCAGTAGGCCATGGTTCATGTTCATTAGCGTACCCACCCTAACAACGTCGCTTTGTAAGAGGGCTCTCTCCGCTTCACTAGTTAGCCTGCCTATAGCCTTCATTATTAACTCAACGAGTTCCCCGTACTTCTCTTTGAGGTTCTTAACGGCCTTAACCATCTCGGCGGTGGTGTGTTGCCTCTCTACGTAACCTATTATTAAGGGCTCCTCAATATTAATGTTAAGCCTCCTCCTAACGAATTCTTTACTATCCTTCCATATCTTAATGGTTCCGCCGAAGGACGCTATAGACGTGTCCATTGGTGATGCTATGCCTTGGACAGCCTTCTCCACCTCCCACCCAAGCTTAGCTATTTCATCCCTTCTCAACTCGTATCCAAGGATCTTCGAGTAAGCGGCTATCGTGGCCACCGATACCGCGGCCGAGGTACCTAGTCCAGCACCTACGGGCATTTCGGAACGCACCATTAGGTTCACCCCTCCACGGGTTCCTAAATAGTCTGACGTTATCTCAATTGCCTTTCTTAGGTAAGCAACGGCTGAGAGTGTTTTACCGTAGTCCGTCCCTACTATTACGTCGTTACCGCGGTACGTCACGACAACACCCGGTACCCTAAGGTCTGAGGCAGCTATGACTACTGCGTCGTCATTTCTGGACTCGGCCGTTACCCACACCCTACGCCCTATAGCAGTAACTATCGCCGGGTAACCGTAAACTATTGCGTGCTCCCCAAATAAGGTGACCTTGCCGGGTGCGGACGCTACTACCTTAACCAAGGTGGTGAACCACGATTAGAGTAATAATAGTGAGATTTATGTTATTCCCTACCTCAGCGAAGGCACCGCTAAAAGTCCTTACGGGTATTTAACCTCCATGCCCCATGCACCTATTTTGACCTTAACTATGAGATCGCCTCTCCACTCGCTCTTGAGTCTTTCGTAAATTTCCTTAGTCACATCATGTATGTTGGCGGTAGAGTATATTCCGTAGCGCTTTAGCATCAGTGAAACCTCAAGCTTTTCTCCTTCCCTAACCTTATACTTGAGCTTGTCTACATAGAGACTGTATTTCCAGAGCGCTTCCGGTATGGCGCCAAGTAACTTCCAGATCTGCGCGTCTCTACTAAGGTCGTAGGTTTCCGAGTGGGTTTTCCTGTGGTGAACAGTGACCCTGACTCTACCAGTGGCTTTGTCCTCTCCCAGCGCTTCTATGTAGTGCCTTATCGCGGCGAGAACAATGTTCTCGGGCGGCGGTATTTCACTATCCTCATCACATATTATATCAAGCACAACATACTTCTTACTCTCAGCAAGGACAGTGTTCGTTATCGGTACGCCAACTTCCTGTAACTTGCTTGCGACGTAGGCCTTAACGTCCCCTGTCGTCCTGGTTCCAGGTTTTTTCTCCATCCGCTCAACCTTCTCTTTCTCCTCCCTAACCTTCTCGGGCTTCGCTACCGTTACCTCAGCTTTGATTGGCTTCCCCTCCTCTCTTCGCTCAGCTCTCTGCGCCGGTTGTGCTGGAGGTTTACCCCTAAGTATGGCCTTTCTTAGGTCCGGGTCAAGTAAGGAGGGGTCGAAGCCATACTCTACGATCCTCACGCTCTCTATGCCAGCGGCTGGTAGCTTGCTTAAGACCTTCAGTGCCGCCTCCTCATAAAGTTTCTCGTTACCTACCTTCGTAATGCAGGCTATGATATTCCCGCTGTGGAGAAATAACTTGATCTCACCTACTTCCCTTCCTTCCGGACCCACTAGTCTGAGGTGAGCGTAACATAATCCATCCTTGCAGCTTTCCTTTATAATATTAGGCAATTCTTCGTTGGGTTTTAGTGTCTTAGTCATAACCACAGTTCCGTTCAGAAGTATTTTACTTATCAGTATGATGTCGTCTAACCTGTGACTTAGGTTACTGATCATATCATTACTCCGTGAAGATGTATCGCCTGGACTCATCGTTAAGAAGAACACCTCCGAAGTAAAGAGGGTAGTCCATAAAATTAAATTTTTCTTAATAAATGAATTTAGATACTACAAAAGATATTGCACTCAATATTGAAATACTACAATAATTTAATGATACTCAATTTCTTTAATTAACGTTTTAGCTATGGAGGATGCGTTAGCCCATTGAAGCAGAAGCCTACCAGCAGTTATGACGAATATCAGTCCTGACGCAGTTATTACGAGTGACATAGCTGGGTGTGAAGTTAATATCATAACTTCCTTTAACGCGTCATAGCCTCCCTGAATCAGGAAGAAGAGCGCTATCGTGCGTGAGAATGGAGCCTTCAGCGCCCTACCAAGAAGTAGGTAAGCTAGTGCGGCAGCGGACGCCTTAGAGAGTTCCAGCACGGCAGCAGTGATGTACGCGGTCCTCACCACGGGTAGGGACTCAATGGCTTCGGCAACCTCCTTAAGAGCCATTATGACGTCATTATTTGAAGCCAGTACATGTATATTTGACGTTGCGGTCAATGCTGCCTGGTATGCTGTGCTAATTGAGGACCTAGCCCAGAAAGTCAGTGCCGCGTAAGTGAAGGCAGCCACTAACGACGTTACTAGCACCGCCTCAGGGACCTTGCCGAGCCCCCCGCCACGGGTTTTCTTCAGTACATTACTAAACATACGTATGCCTAGGTAGAGCGCCATACCGGTGATTGCCGAGGTAATTGCGCTGACGGTGTATGTGCCAGCTATGTTGAAACCGACTAGGTAATCTACACCCCACTTAGCTAAGTTCTCAACACTAGCGGTAATGTTACCTGCGTCGGTGGTGTTTACGGACTCGCGTGACAACAATTCTGCGACATCCTGAGGTAAGGGTGGTGCGGCAACGGCGCTGTACATCAGCGCTAGCATCCCCAGAATGACGTAGGCGACAACGTAAATCTTAATCATTCTCGCTCCAACCTTGGCCGCGTATGCTAAGTTGCTTCTTCCTTCAGCAGTCAATATCTGGGCCCTAATGAATGAGTGACATATAATAAATTAGGTTTAAGGTTTGCAGGATGCTTTAAAGCTATTATTAATAGTAACCAATAATCATATAATTCACTACATTACTGTGAAGAACATGTGTGAGATACATTAAACCACTAGGGACGCGGGGATGATGCATATGCTTCCACCGCACTTAAGGTTTGACTTCCGTCAAGCAGAGAAAGTAATTACGAGATTCATTAAGGATATGGTGGAGTCTGCCGGGGTCTCGGGAGTCGTCGTAGGGTTATCCGGCGGTAGTGATTCCTCCGTTACTGCCGCCTTAGCTGTTCGGGCGCTTGGGGCGGATAGAGTTAAGGCGCTCAGGCTCCCAGACAGGGAATCAAGTCATGAATCCGTGGAGATCGCTGGCAAGGTCGCTAACACCTTAGGGATAGAGGTCGTCACCATAGACATAACACCTATGGTTGAGTTATTCCTCAAGGCAATCGGTCTAACCTACGAGAACGCCCCTAAGATTGTGAAGGGTAACATAAAGGTAAGGACAAGGATGGCGACGCTGTACGCGTTCGCGAATAAGGAAAGGAGATTAGTACTAGGTACTAGTGATAGGTCTGAGTGGTTAATAGGGTACTTCACAAAGTGGGGTGACGGTTGCGCTGACCTATACCCGATCATAGGCCTTTATAAGACGCAGGTAATGGAGTTCGGTAAGTGGTTAGGTCTGCCCGAGGAGTCGGTGACGAGGCCGCCTACGCCTGACTTATGGCCAGGTCATACGGCCTACGAGGAGCTAGGTGTGACTTACGATCTGATTGATGAGGTACTCTATAGGGTGTTTGATGAAGGCATCCCGCCCGAGAAGGTTCCGGAGGTTGCGGGCATCCCCGAGGAGGTGGTTGAGCGTGTTATGGAGCTACATAGGGTAAGTGAACATAAGAGAACTCCTTTGAAGACGCCTTTCAAATCGTTTAAGGAACTTCCTAAGTTGAGATCCTAAAACACTCTTTTTGACTTGATGAGCGGTACCACGTGACGAGCAGTGAAGAGACCTCCCCCTACCCTTCTTCGGGCGTGCAGGAGCAGTCACAATTAACTTCACAGTCGCTGAAGCCCTCCTCAACGCACATTATGGCGTTATCCTCTGCTTTCCCTTCGTCCTCTGCCTCAACTATTACCTCGCATTCGCACGTGCAGACGTACCTTGCCATGGGGTCCACCCAACTCATAGTTCCTTAAGTGAGCGTTTAAAACTAGCAACGCTTATGCGCCTCAACACGCGAAGGTACGTGGGTGTGGAGGATTTTCGGAGGAGATCCCGTAAGGTATGCCGAACTAATCAGGCCGGACTCCGTTAGGGTTTGGAGGAGTAAGGGCATCAAAGAGAGGTTAGGTTGGTACTACAAGGTAATGAAGAATGAAGCGCCGGCAAAGTTCATCATAGCGAAACGCATTCCGACGGACATCAACCCAAGCAGTAGGGAGTTAGGATTAGATGAGTTACTAAGGATCCACTCAAAGCTCAAGGAAAAGTTCAGTAGGGTTTGGAGGGACGTGCGCGAATCCCCCAAACCATGGAAGGAGATCCCGAGCGTTAAGCCTAAACATTCTTTCCTAGATGTTAAGGTGGCGATAGCGTGTCGGTTAGCGAGCCCGTGTCGGCTCTGTGAAAGGAAGTGTGGTGTTGAGAGGGACGCTGGGGAGGTGGGCGCCTGTAGGGTTAGGGGGCTTAAGGCATGCGTTGATACGTACTTCCACCACGTTGGTGAGGAAGCGCCGCTAGTACCATCTGGAACGATATTCTATACTGGGTGTAACTTCAGGTGTGTTTACTGCCAGAACTGGAGTATAAGTCAGCCAGTAACCCCTGTTGGGGAGGAAGGGTGTTTAGACGCTAAGGAATTAGCAACGATTCAGGAGTGGTTGAGGGTTAGCGGCGCTAAAAACATAAATCACGTGGGTGGTGACCCCACACCTAACCTACCTGTGATAATTGATAGCTTAAGGTACTTGGAGGTAAACGTACCTCAGCTCTGGAACAGCAACATGTACTTGAGCGAGCTAAGCATGGAGGTCTTAGAGGACCTCATCGACATATGGTTACCTGACGTCAAGTACGGGAATGATGGATGCGCCGTTAAGTACTCAGGCGTGCCAAACTACGTTAAGGTGATCGAACGCAATGTGGCGAGGGCAGCCAAGCACGGAGACGTGATCGTCAGGCACCTAGTCCTGCCGAATCATGTACGGTGTTGCACCGAACCCGTAATTAAGTGGCTCGCCAAGGCCGCCCCCAACGCTGTACTAAATATTATGGATCAGTACCACCCGGACTACTTAGTTGAGTCCCACCCGGAGGAATGGAGGGAACTAGCACGCCACGTCAGTAGGGAAGAGATGAGTGAGGCATTCAGAATAGCTAGGGAATCCGGTTACGTGGGGCCTGTTGAGGACTTGTGGTTCATCCCGCCTTAAGGGTGGGTGCTAACGCTTAAAGGGAGTTACCAACACCTAGTAATTATTGATGGGTTCCCGATGAGGGTAATTTATGCTTCCCTAACGCTTAACGCACTAGCCCTAATCCTGAAGACCTACGCAGTCCTTCACTCAACCTCCTCAGCAGTTGATGCTGAGTTCCTCCACACGCTAGGGGACTTCATAGGGTCAGCCCTACTAGCAACTGGTGCGGCACTAATGTTCAGGAAGCCCAGCATGAAGTACCCGTTTGGCTTCGGGAGAACCCCCTATGTGCTCGGGCTAATATCAACGTCCATAATAGGGGGATTCCTATTCACCATCTCATTGAGCGCAGGAATCAATAAGCTTGTGAGCAGAAGCGCGGTAACCGCGACGCAGGGAGCGTTAGTGATGCTCTTCATAGCATTAGTAGCTGACGGTGTAATCCTCACATGGGCTGTGAGGGAATACGGAAGCAATAGTGAGGATCCCGCTGTTAAGGGCACTATAGTCGAGAACCTCTCTGACTTAGTAGGTGATGTAGCGGCGATCTCCTCAGTCCTTACAGCAAATCCCCTCATGGATGCTTACGGTGCCTTCATAATCTCAGGTATATTGCTGTTCTCAGCTATTAGTCTAGGGTACAGATACTTCAACGTACTCATAGGTAGGGCGGCGCCCAAGAACGTTATCGGCCGAGCGGTTAAGGTCGCGGTCGCCATACCCGGCGTCATAGATGTTAACGACGTGAAATCACTGGTAGTGGGTCCCGACCAATACCTACTAATAATGGAGGTCGAGGCTAGGGAGGATGCCAGCGTAGAGGAACTAGAGCGTATTAGAGAGGAGCTAAGGGAGAGACTGCGGGAAGCAGAACCTAGGGTAAAGTACCTAATAGTGGAGTTCGTCCCGCCGCGCGCACCGTCCGCAACGTTCAGGGACCTTCTAAGGAAAATAGTTAAAATGAGTGAGTAGGGTCATTCACTGCATAATTACCGCTAAGGCCCTTACAGGTAATGCTGTGCTGTCACTAGCTTGGGAGAAGTGCCTACGAACAGGAATTCCTTGCCTACTAGCAAGTATGTCGATTTTTCAATGAGATCTTCTAACCTTTTGGATTGCGTACGACTAAATTAAGAGTTGAAGGTTACGTTTAATTCTGACTCTGAAGATATTTGATTGGGGTTAACTAACCTTGGTTAAGGTATTGTTAATTAGTGGTTCGGAACTCGAGAATATTCTAACACCCGAGGTCCTAGTAGAAGCTATTGCAGACGCCTTCAGGAGGTTCTCAGAGGGAGCAACGGTCACGCCTCCCAGAACAGTTATGTGGGTTGAGGGTAACTGGTGGGGCATAATGCAGTCCTACGTTCCTAATTATGGTGTTGGGGTTAAGGTAGTTAACGTGGTGCCCTCTAACGTTGAGAGAGGCTTACCCACTATTCAAGCCCTAGTCACTCTTTACGACCCCATTACCGGATCTCCCCTAGCCGTCATGGAAGGATCCGTCCTTACAGCCCTCAGAACTGCAGCTGCTAGCGCTTTATCCGTGAAGTATCTAGCTCCCAGCGAGGCAGGGCCACTAACAATAATAGGTGCAGGGTATCAAGCAAGATACCAACTACGCTTTGCCCTACACTACTTCGAGGCTACGGAAGTACGTATCTTCGACACCAGGCGCAAGGCTTCCGAGGCTTTCGCTAAGTATGTTGAGGACCTCGGACTTAAGCCCGTAATCACCTCAAGCCCTAAGGAGGCAATACGTGGGGCTCGACTAGTTATTGAGGCATCAACCACTAAGGAACCAGTCGTACTTGGCGAGGCGTTAGAACCTCCTGTTCACGTCGTCAGCATAGGGGCGCACACCCCTGACTCACGGGCGATCGATGATGATGCCATACTTAAGGCTAAGGCAGTAGTGGTTGATAGTCGGAAGGCAGTTATGGAGGAGACAGGCGACATAATTCAGCCCGTTAGGAGCGGGCTACTCAATCTAAGTGAGATTTGCGAACTGGGGGAGTTAGTGACTGGTAAGTGTCCCAAGCCAGTTGAGAGGGGAGGAATCACCATATACAAGAGCGTGGGGGTCGCGATTCAGGACGCCTGCGCTGCTGGCCTAGCCTATAAGCTCGCCAAGGAACGCGGGATCGGGAGGGAAGTAGAGCTCTAGAGGGGCTCATCCGATCTCCTCAACATCACCGAGTATACTGTCGAATAGGTAGGTCTTACCGGCCATCTTTATGAGCCAGTACAACTTATAGGCCTCAACCGATCTAGCAACCTTAATTTCAGGCGCTAGCATCACTCTCCAGTACCTAGTGACGTAATACAGTGCGAACTTCCTTGCGAGCTTAGCCGATGCCTCGCCACTGACCCTAGGCTTAACTATGAAGTCCTCGTCAACCTCATCCTCGTATGTCTCGGGAATAGCGTCAGTAGCGTAAGCCCTTGCCCTGGCCCTATCGACGAGGACATGTATCCGAAGGCTTCTCGGCTCGCCCAAGATCCTCCTAATGCTGATGTTGATTTCGAATACCTCGTAAGGATAATAGAGTTTGGCGATTACCTTAGGTCCCCCCGGGACTTGCTTAAGTGGTTTTATGACAAGGATCTTCCTTAATGAACCCACAGCTATCTACCCTTATTCCTAGCTTTGTAAGAGCACATTGATTCCGATAGCCTCTTGCAAATAATACTATAATAATAAATGATTTTCTTTCCAGGAATAAGAAAAAAGTTGAGGTTTAATCAGGCCTCTACCCTAGCTAGTAAGCCCGTGGTCTTAATGTAGTGCTTAATGAAGTCTACCTCACTTAACGCTACAGGCTCAGGCTCGACTGCCTCCAGCTCGCTTGGTGTGGGCTTCTCCATTAATTCGAACACCTTACTGACCTTCTCAGCAGAGGGTGCGGGAGTCGCATAGCTTGTAACTACGGCAGCGATGAGGGCCATGGGGAAGCTTATGAGCAGTTCGTACCACCAACCCGCAAACTTCGGGTCTACGTAATACCTAGCATACACCCATGGAACCCACGTGAATAGCGTAACTACGAGTGCTGCCACGGCGGCCTTTAATCCTTGCTTGCTATCCTTCTCGATAATGGAGGAACCTATGAGCGTCGTTATAAACACTATTATCGGCACAGACGCTGCCAGCAGAGGTAATTGCGCGTTGTAGTCTCCTCCGGGGGCGAATATGTATCCCTTAGCGTAGCTCTTCCAGATGATAACGCCAGCAGCTCCCGTCATTACTGCAGCGAAGGCGCCACTAGGCGTCATCCTCTTCCACAGCACGGAGAGCAGTATTACAGGGCCGAAGGCCGCGCCTAAGCCTGCCCACGCGAATAACACGAAGTAGTACACTGACTTGCTGAAGAACAGCGCCCAAATAAGCGCTATGATGCCTAAGACGAATGTAGCAATCCTGCTCCATAACACTAACTTCCTCTCCTCTAACTCCTTCTTGAAGGTTCTCCTATAGATGTCCTCAACGATGGCTGATGCAGCAACGAGTAGCTGTGAGTCCGCAGTACTCATCATGAGGGCTATAGGCGCAGCCAAGACAATGCCAGCTACTACGGGGTGAAGCACACTTAATGCCAGCATGGGCATGGCATACTCTGAAGAACCCATCTGCTGCACCTTAGCGGCTACGTTAGGCATTACCCTAGCTAACCATCCAGTAGTTTCAGAGAGGTAGTACACCGCAAGCATGAGTAGCATGGCAGTTATGGCCGCCTTCTTAAGATCCCTAGGCTTCTTAATCCCCATGAACCTAACTACTATGTGCGGATTGCCAGGCCAGCCAAAACCTATCGCTATGTAAGACAGCATTATGATCAATAACAGAGCCCCTGTGTACTCGTAACCCCAGAAGTTATTTAGGGAGAGCAAGTTCAGCCCCTGCTTATTGACGGTCGTCGCCGCCATCTTCTGAGCCAAGCCTAATGGACCGCCCACACTAGCTAAGCCAGCAATAACTATTATTATGAAGCCTAAGACGGCCCACCAGCCTTGCACGTAGTCGGTCCAGCACACGGCGAAGAATCCGCCGAGTACAGTATAAATAATCATGATGATAGCGCCAACAACGATCCACGCTTGGATATTAGTTGTTATGCCTGAAACCGACGCAATCGCGGCAAAGACCTTCCCCGCAGCAAGGAATTGAGCGCCTACATAGGCTGTCAAGAAGAACGCAATAAGTATGGCAGACACGATCCTTAGTACACCTCTCTCCTCGCCAAACCTAGCCTCGAAGTACGTGGGTATTGTTAACGCACCGACGGATTCGGTAAACCGCCTAATTCTCTTGGATATAACTGTCCAGCAAAGCAAGTCCGCGTAGAAGCACCCTATAGTATTCCACGTGACATTAATGCCTGAGCTGAAGCCCTCACCAGGTAATCCTAAACCCACCCAGCCACTCATCTCACTGGCTCGCTCACTAAAGGCAATTACGTAAGGACCCAACCTCCTGCCGCCTAAGATGTAGTCGGCAAGGCTCTTAACGCGCTTCTCAAGTACTATACCTATTACTAGTACTACGGCAAAGTATATAGCTAGGGTGGCAAATATTGTCTCAGCAGTGCCCCACCCAGCCATTACTTACCTCCCTCCGATGAGGTCTCCTCTCTTGTGTGAAGGAGGCCCATCGTCACGTCAACAGCAGCAAGTAGCATTAGAACCTGGACCACTATTTGCCCTACGAAGAATGCAGTAGGGTTCGTATACCCTAATGCTATTATCACTATAATACCTACTATTATAATTAGTATTGCTTTTAACTCGCGAGTCATTAACGTTACCTCAAATTATAAGGTAAGCCGCTTAGTATAAAAATTTTATTCTCATATCAAAAATCATAAAATATTATAAATCAAATATTATTTTTAGGTAATAACTAGGAGAATAAAAATTGTCTTCGTGCGCTACCTACACACAGTTATTAAATGTCGTTAAACTGACAAAATACTAGACTACCTTGATGCTTTTCCTAAAATATTAACTAACGCGTAGCTAAGTAACGTGAGTACTATTGACAGGACTGCGACGTTCAATACGTTATCATATATTCGTGGTAGCGTTAGGGCCAAACCAATAGAGAGGAAAATAGGAATAACTCCGGCAATGACAATATCTATTATTCTAAGAGAAGCTCTAGATGCAGACCTAGTTATTATTAGTGAAAGCAAGCGTATCGCAAGGTAGGGTACCGCTATTGATGTGGGTGTCCTACCAAGCGTGAACACTGACCCCAAATAGACGCTATAGGCAATAAGGGGAGTCAAGAACTGTGCTAATGCATACATGCGTAAGACTCTGACGCCATTAGGCATCGTTGTAGCGTAAGCCTTACCACTAAGTAAGGAACCCAGTAAATCAGCAGGTAGCGACGCTAGCAGAGCACCAGCCAGTAGTGCCGAACCAACATCGCCTGTCATGCGTAGTGTGCTTAACGTGAAGTACACAGCAAAGGGAAAAGCGGTCCCTGATGCCAAACCCACTACCCTAGCTGGTAATAGGTACTGATTATCCCTCGCTATGAGGAATATGTTAACCCATCCACCGAGTAGCGCCGTAATAATGTTTCCAACGAGTAACGCTATAAAGATATAACCAGGACCGTAGGGACTCACCAGCCCGAAATACGTTGCG
>JAMOOZ010000164.1 GCA_027064885.1 Desulfurococcales archaeon | reverse complement strand
TCAACGTGAGGGCGAAAGGCCACGCATACAAAGTTCTGGAAATAGCGAAGAGGGTCAGAGCCGAGATTCTCGAGGAAGGACAGGCCACATAAGCCACACATTACCTCATGAACAGGCAACACCATTATTTTTAGTGCGTAACTACGTACGGGCGAAAGCATGTTCCAGATCGAGGGATACAAAGTACTTGTCACAGCCTCAACGAAGGGCATAGGCAAGGGAATAGCTAAGGTACTGCTACAGGCAGGAGCCATCGTCACAGTGAGCAGCAGGAGCAGGAAGAACGTGGAGAATGCTGTTAGAGAGCTAAGTGTTTTGGGAACAGTCTACGGATTCGTGGCCGACCTCACGAAGAAGAATGATGTCGAGGCCCTTGTCCAGAAAGCAGCTGAGGCAATGGGGGGTATTGACTCACTCGTCTACGTCACCGGACCCCCCAGACCGGGCACGTTTGGTGAAGTAAGTGAGGAGGACTGGGATTACGGTATCAGGCTCCTCATAAAGAGCGCTATATGGGTTACTAGGGAGGCCCTGCCCTACATACGTTCATCGGGCAGGGGCTCGATCGTATACGTAACCTCTGTCGCTGTTAAGGAGCCCATACCAAACATAGTGCTCTCTAATACCCTCAGGATAGCGGTGCATGGTCTCGCTAAGTCATTATCTAGGGAGCTAGCCCCGCAAGTCCGTGTTAACGCAGTATTGCCGGGCCACATAATGACCGATAGGGCAATCCAGCTAGCGGAGGACTTAGCTAAGCGCACGGGCAAGACGGTCGACGAAGTCCTCGCTGAGAGGGCTGCGACAATACCCATGAAGAGACTCGGCAAACCTGAGGACGTCGGCTACCTAGTGGCGTTCCTCATAAGCCCCTACGCATCATACATAACGGGGGCATCCATACCGGTTGACGGTGGGCTCCTCACATCGGTCTTCTAGGCCACCCAACCGGCATTATGTAGAGCGGGTCACGCTGTATACCCAGCACCCTCTTAACCTCGTCGTCGTAGAACGCCGCCACGGCCACCGTGCCTAGGCCAAGCGATGCCGCAGCCAGGTATATGTTCTGCGAACTGTGTCCCGCCTCAATGTAGACGTATCTTATCCCCCTGGCACCGTACACGGACGTAGTTCTGTGAAAATCAGCAGCAATGATTATAGAGAGTGGTGCATCCCTCACCCATCCTTGACTGAGGGCTGCCTTATAGAGCTCCCTCCGAACATCGCCTCTCTTCACTAACACTACCTCATGCTCCTCGGGAACGTATTCATACACACCGGGTTCGAGGCCCTCCACACCGCCTCTCCCGACGACGGCGTAGAGGAACAGGGGATACGTGGCACCGGCTGAGGGTGTTGTTCTCCTCACTATACCCCTTCTCGCACCCACAGTGCCTTGACCAGCCCACAGGAGGGCTGCAAAATGCTTAAGCGGTATGCTGTCCTCCCTAAACGACCTAACGGATCTCCTTACCCTTAGGGCATCGAACACGCCTAGCCCGTTGGTTGGGGGGTCCGGGAGCTTCAGACGAATCACAGGCTTCACCCGCAGCACCTATCTCCAGCGTCGCCCAGGCCAGGCACTATGAAGCCTCTCTCATCAAGTTCGGGGTCTACAGCAAACGTGAGCAGTGCCCTAACCTCGTTTCTTGACAGCACGCGCCTAGTGCCTACCTCAGAAGCGATAACTGACGCAACGATAACTTTCTCATCACTTACTCGGAGTCTATCAATAACAGCGTAGATCGTTGACGCCGTCGCAAGCATAGGGTCTGCGATAACGTAGACCCTCCCCTCGGGAACGCTGAAGTAACCTACCTCAACCCCGAAGAATTCGTTAACACGCCTGTCCTCGACCCTCCTCGCGCCCA
>JAMOOZ010000163.1 GCA_027064885.1 Desulfurococcales archaeon | reverse complement strand
TGACTGTGACCGTTAACGGCGTGTCATAGGGTTCAACATCCTCAACACTGAAGTCCCTACTGTACGACACGACGTATAACTTAACAGTGCTTGAGCCCTGCAACGCGTACCTAGGGATGACGACTTCGAAGCTAGTATTGCCTGAATCACCTAAACGTATCACGAAGACCTCCTTACCCCATAACCACTCATTACCGTTGCCAACGTAGTACTGACCAATAGCCTCACCAGTTGACGGGTACGCCTCAACGTAGAGGTCAGCACCGATCCCCATGAAGCGGTACCCGTCATTAGTGCCAGGATCGAGATCAATGAAAATGCCGAAGGGATCGTCATGCGGCTCCTTGAACCTGAGGGCGATGTACAGGTTCGCATCATCAAAGCGCGCCCCCACATCAACTATGTCGCCGGAGGACGCGGTTGCAGCGTGCGTTACCTTGAGTAGGTTTCCTCCCCACTCAGACAGGGAGCCGTCAGGAACTATGTGCTTGGGTAAGGCGTAGGTTAGTTCCTCAAGCACTACTGAACCGGACGTAAGGTTAACACTTGCCGCGCCATCCATGAATTCCCTAGCCACTAACCCGCTCGACGAGTTAATGCTTGGCGGAGTCAGTGGGGCGCCGAGCGGGTATATGAATAAGGTGCTCACTTCCGGGTCGCCTGCGTAATTATCCCAGGGGCCGTAGGTGAAACCCCTCAACCCCAGTATTCTGGCTGCGTAGTAACATGCCCGTATCCTACCATAGTCATGAAGAGGACCGTAACTTAGCGCTACCGTCCTATTGAGGAGACCGTGACTCCTTAAGTACTCGTATTTAGAGTAGTCATTAACCCAGGAATACGGGTTGGTGTCCCCCTCGTGGGTCTTGAAGAAATCAGTAACGTATGCGTAAGTCACGGAACCGTCACTTAGGTTCGTGAAGTCCGAGCAGAAACCCTCCCAAAGGTAGAGGTCCCCGTACGCCGCGTAAGCCCTAACACCGTTCACGAATACCTTAAGCCCGAGGGTATGCGCGTAGTTCACGAGCTCCTTAAGGCCCTGGCTGAAGGCCCTCACGTAAGGGTTGTCGGGATCCTCGACACCGAAGTATGATGGGTCACACTCGTCAAGGAATACCCCAGTAACTTTCCCGTGATAGCTAGCGATAATGGATTTCATGTGGTCAACCCACTTACCCACAAGTACGTTTAAGTCCTCACCAGCTAAGGCCTCATCCACCACAGCACGCTTGAAGCTGGAGCCTAACCCTAACGCCTCGCCTCTCTCGCTTAAGTACGCGTACACCTGTACACCCTCCCGCAGCAATTCACGTACAATGAGCCGCCCCTCCGGGGTACTCACCTCGTTTCCGTCAACTACGATGAAGCTTAGGTTCAGCTTACTCAGCCCAACCCAGTTCCTCAACGGGCCGTAGTATATTAAGCCATGCATGAACCCCGCGTAAGCCACCGGGACATACGTTACTGGCGCACCACTGCCGAAGAGCTCCGCCCTCCCCGCGAGTAAGGGTGTTGGGAACGCGGCCGAAGCAAGTATAAGCACCAGCACTGCAGGCCCTGCGAGGGTGCGGGGCGTCATCTGCGATTACCGCTATTTTAGGGGTGATCGGTGATTAAAGCGCATTCACCTTAAGTGGATCACGTCACCAGCGTAAACCTTCCTTAAGGTTCCACGCACCTCAACCACTAAGGACCCGTCAACATCTACGTCAACGGCTTTCCCCTCAATAACCTCGTCATGCATGACGACCCTAACGCTCCTGCCCAGCGTTGACGAGAGCTTCTTCCACCTCAGAAGCACTTCCCCATACTCACCTTGTCTTAGTAGGGCGTAGATTCCCGCGAACTTAACCAGTACGGCGGCCAGCAAGGGAACCCTAGGAAC
>JAMOOZ010000162.1 GCA_027064885.1 Desulfurococcales archaeon | reverse complement strand
ATCCTAATATTTCGAACTATAAGTACTTCGTAAAGTTTAGGAGGTGCCTTAGACCAGGTGTTCGCCTCCGTAACGGCCTTGCTTAAGCGGAGAGCTACGTATGCTGGGAGACTCGAAAGGGCGCCCCGCCCACCGCAACTACATCACGGAAAACGCAATTCGTGAATTACGTGGGGGTTTGCTGGTTTAGACGACTTTAAATTTTCCGGCGTCGTAACTTTAGATGGTCGTTAGCTTGGTTGACGCGTTAATAGCTGGGTGGAAGGAGACCTCACTTATAGACGTTCATGGAGCGGTGACCTTCACGGTATGGTTCTGCGGTTGCAACCTCCGGTGCCCCTTCTGCCACAACCATAGGTTAGCGGACGTTGAGCCCGGGGTGTGTAGGTGGGTTCCGGTTAGGGGTGGTGAGGGCTCGATCGAGGAGGCGTTGAGCCACGCGGCCCGCTTCATTGATTACGTGCACGTCACGGGCGGTGAGCCCCTAGTGCAGGTGAGGGCGGTCGCGGAGCTCTTCAAGGCTGCTAAGGAGATGGACGTTAAGACAAGCCTGAACACTAACCTAACTCTTACGGGGCCTCTTAAGGAACTCCTGAGTGAGGGGCTAGTGGACCACGTAGCCACGGACCTTAAGACGCCGTTAAGGGAGATGACAGGCATAACTGATGAGGGGGCGTTGAGGAACATCGTTAAGTCTTACGAGTCTTCTCTTGAAGCCATCGCTGAGAACGAGGGCGTGGTGCTCGAGTTAAGAATACCCATAGCTAAGAACTTAACGTTAAGGACACTGCCTCAAGCCCTCAAGGAGGTCGAGCCCATCCTAAAGCACCTCGGTGATAGGGTGTACGTGATCGTGAACCCTCTCCTAGGCCCGCCCATAACTGACCCAAGGGACAGGAAGTGGTGCGAGGAGTACTGCTGGCCTAGTGAGGAGGAGTTGGAGGAGGCTTACAGGATCGTTACTGAGGCGGGGTTCAAAGCATTTAAGGGTAGGTTACCTGTTAAGTGAGTTGCTCCTCGTCACGCATTTCTCGGGATGCTCACGTGGGGTAAACAATTATTTACCTACTTGCTAAGGCGGGGCTACCCACTTACAGGGTTGAGGTGAATGAGGAGAAGGGCGTGATTAAGAAGCCGTACCTGTTAACTCCTTAAATCTTAATAGAGGATGTGGTGAATTAGTGGTTGTGGGTGAATACGTTTTGAAGCTTCGTTACCCTCCCGAAGTTCTTCGCTCGAGGCTTGAGCGCTTCCAAGAGAAGCTTAAGTCAGCAGGCATCGACGCGGCAATGATCCGCGTTAAGTCAACATTCACGTACTTTACGGGCGTGAAGTGGCTTAGGCCAGCAATGCTCGTCCCAGCTGAAGGGGACCCTGTGCTTTTCGCCGCTAAGGGCGAGGAGGGCGAGCTACTGGAGAGGACGTGGGTGAGGAACGTGGTAACATTCAGGGAGGGAGGCGAGCTCATGGGTAAGGTCACCGGCCTAATAAGGGGGCGGGGCTACCGAGTCATAGGGCTGGAGTACGGTATTGAGAGGGACGCATACATACTTTTCTACGAGATGTTCAAGCGCCTCAACCCGAGCGTCGAGGTTAAGGACATCTCAGGCATAGTCGCTGAGCTAAGGATGATTAAGGACACCCACGAATTAGGAGCCATCAGGAGGGCAGGGGAAATAGCCTCCAAAGTCATGGAGAAAGTCCTACAGGCGATCAAGCCAGGCATTACCGAGACAGAAATCGCGGCCGAAGCATACTACCACGCATACAGGCTAGGTGCTGAGGAACCACACGTGCATGTCGTTGCCGGACCTAACCCGAGGGTGCATGCGGAGCCCTTCCGCGACTCTAAAGTAGTTGAGGGTGCGGCAGTAACGGTCGTTCTGGGAGTGGA
>JAMOOZ010000161.1 GCA_027064885.1 Desulfurococcales archaeon | reverse complement strand
CCTACTCCCTTAACTCCTACCTCCAGTAGAGTACCTTCCCTCGAGGGAGTCACCCACGCTACGGGTTCCTCATCAACGGCGGTCGGTACCGGGGTTGCGAAGGGAATCACGTCTCCTTTCAAGTACCTTAGGGCCGGTGACTCGCCCTCGGCGTAGGGCTTGAATGGGTTAGCGTAGGACTCCACAACCCATCTGCCTTCAGGCTCGTACTTAGATACTGCCTTAAGCGGGAAGGAGAAGGATGTTCCTTCCTCGGTGTCGCTCCGCAGTATCTTGGCGGGCTTCTTAAGCACGTTAACTACGGAGGCTAGGCTTTCCTTGCTCCCTACCCTATGTATCCGCCATACGTGCTTCGGGCTTAACGGGATTTCCTGCGTGCGTGTTGACATCTTAATTATTGGGTTGCGAAGCCATGCCATGACCCACCTAATCTTAGGTGAATCTCTACTGAGGGATACTAGCACAGTCTTACCTCTTGCTGGGGCGTCGAAGGAACCCTGTAAATCCTTGAGGCTAGGGTACCTTATTTTCGTCTTGCCTACTTCTTTGAACACAATTACCCTGTTTATGTCTTGGTATTTTATGGGGACGCAGTTTAGGGGTTTTAGGGCTATCGCTATTAGGTCCTTGGTTAGGGCGTTCATTATTGTTGGTAGTGAGTCTTCCCCTAGTCCTTCTGACCTAGCTATCGCTTCAGCTAGCGCGCCTAGTATGGTTGTTGGTGGTGGGTAGGTGTAGGGTGGCGGGGACTTTGTCAGGCCCGCTATCGTTGCTTGGTATCCCCACACGAACTCCACGTCTATGACGTACGCTACTGCTTCGTCCGTCGGCACTTTTGAAGCACCTTCGCTTGGGTTTAGTGCTTATTGTTTCTCGAGCCTGGCCACGGCGTCCTTGATTGCTTCCTCAAGCACTTCCTCGAGGGTCTTCTCCTTGCCTGCTTCGTAGATGTGGAGCTTCGTTCCCTCGCTTATTAGTGAGAGCTTCTTCTTGGCTGCCTCGATGTAGTTGGCGCTGAATGGGCTTGGCACGGTCCACACGTTGTCTGAGACCGCGATTACTAGGGATTCCCACTCGATGGTTGGGAGGAACCTTGTTTTCTTAGCTCCGAACCCGAGCTCCAGCACTAGCTTCTTGAGGGCGTTTAGTGCCGCCTTGATCCTCTCCACCCTCTCCTCCTTGCTTACCGCTGGCTCGCCTGCGTGGGTCGTTACGTAGGTTGTTTTGCCTACGTACCTCGTGTCTAGGTCGAAGCTGAAGGTGTATGGTGCGGACGCTATCTCCACGTAGTAGATCATTTGACCCATCCCGCGCTCGCCTTCCTCCCTCTCAACGAACTCCGTGCCTAGCGCGTACCTGCTGTGTAGCTGCGCCTCCGTCACTGCCGCCTCCAGCCCCTCAGCTACGGGTATCATGTATCCTACGTAGAAGTTCGAGGTCCTCTTGACCTGCTTGACCGTTGCCTTACCTCCCCTCTCAGCGTAGAGGAACCCGCCTACATCCTCAACTACACACCCCTTGATTAACGCCTTCTCGAACTCGTGGGCGAGTTCCTGTGCCCCTTCCTTACCCTTCGCCTTACCCTTAACTATACTGGCCACCGCATCCCCGTGAGCGTGGGTCACTATGTCTAGGTTAGCTGACTTCAGGAATATTCCCTTCGAGCATAGCTTGCAGACGGGTAAGTTCTTGCTTAATGCTTCTTCAGCCAGCAACTCTTGATAGCCGTGCGCTACTGCCTCGCCAGACACCGCGGGTACGTGTATGGTTACGTACTCCGCGCCCCTCCTCATAACTACAGGGACTCGCCTGTGCCTTACGTAGTTGCCTACGGACTCAGTCATGTTTAGGGCTTCTGCGTTAAGGATTACCCTCCCGCGGACAGATACGAACATGTTCTCACCCA
>JAMOOZ010000160.1 GCA_027064885.1 Desulfurococcales archaeon | reverse complement strand
AACTCAACATATCTAATGTGGCCGTGAGGAAGAGGCTCGAGAAGCTGGAGAAGAGGGGCGTCATAAAGGGGTACAGGCTCGTAGTCGACCCAGCAGCCCTAGGCTACGGCGCAATAGCCCTCGTGGGCCTCAACGTCAGCCCCGATAAGATACTTACTGTTACTAGGGAGGTGGTGAAGAGGGACGACATAGTATTCGCTGCTGTGACGAGCGGCGACCACGACGTCATCATTGAGATATGGGCGAAGAATACGGAGGAGCTACTCCGGAAGCTTGAGGAGCTCGGCAGAATAGATGGCGTTGAGAAGATATACCCGGCAATAATCAATGAGGTTATCAAGGAATACAGCTCGATTCCGAAGGAGCTGGTGAAGAAGGCAAGAGATGGCTGATCACTATTTTTGATTTGTTGCCTAGCCATCTTAGGTGTGGTGCTTGGGAATTAGAGTTAAGCCTGTGGCCTATGACAGCCTCGGAGTAAGGTCTATGGCGACGCTAGTTGAGACAGACGACCTAACAGTATTCATTGATCCCGCAGCCTCCCTCGCCCCAAAGCGTTTCGGGCTCCCGCCACACGAAGAAGAGCTGAGAAGGCTTGATGAGTTAAGGAGGAAGATTACTCTTGAGGCGAAGGAGGCAGACGTCATAGTAATCACGCATTACCATTACGACCATCATGATCCGAGGGGTGCTGTCAGCCTAGACATCTATGACGGTAAAATCGTGATAATCAAGGACCCTAAGAACAACATAAACGTATCGCAGAGGATACGCTCCTCAAGGTTCCTCAAGGTACTGGGGGAGAGACCAAGGGAGATCGTCATCGGGGACGGTAAGGAGTTCCGGTTCGGCAATACAAGAATAGTTCTGTCACCACCGGTGATGCACGGTCACGACGCAAGGCTGGGCTATGTCATTATGGTGTACGTAGAACATGGTGGTGAGTCCGTTCTCTTCACGTCAGATGTGGAGGGCTTCCTCGACGAGGTATCGGTTAGGTTCGCCTCACGCCTTCATCCGGACATAGTGCTTGCCGACGGGCCGCCGACCTACCTCGCGGGCTATAAAGTCCCGGCAAACATTGTGGAGAAATCCCTTGAGAACACGTCAAGGGCTATCTGTAACTCAGAGCCTGTGCTCGTACTCGACCACCACCTGATACGGGATCCAGCTTACCTGAGGTATTATGAAGCCCTAATGGAGAGGTGTCCCAGATTAAGGGTCATTGAGGCGTCGAGGCTTGTTGGCATAGAGCCTGACCCTCTAGAGAGTAAGCGCAGGGAACTCTACGGCATAAATCGATAAAGGAGTGAGCCGCTATGAGGAGGGAGTAATGATGCGGTTGGCAGACATCCAGAAATTCATTCAGGAGAGAATTGGGGAACTAATAGAGAAATGCATAAGTGAGTGCAGGGACGCTGCTCCCACAGCCTTCTACCTGCAGGAGGGCCTAGTGTATGAGGGCTGCGACAGATGCCTGATACGGACGGCGCTCGACTCCATCGATGTGGGCGGGGTTTCAGTAAACGGTATAGAGGGCTTCATAGAGTTCATACCGCTCGAGGACTACGTTATAGTGATAGGTGAGGAGACAGCGGAGGTCGTTCCATACGAGTCCCTCAATGAATACATTGAGTCGCTAACAGAGTTCGGCGTGATAACGGGGGTCTCTCCAGAGGAGTTAATTAACGAGATCCGTAGACATAAGAAGCGGGAAGGAGGTTGAGCGATTGGTCAAGCATTTCATTCCGGTTCAGTCTCCCAACTAAGATAATTTTTGGTAGGGGAACAGCGGAGGTCGTTGCGAAGGAGGCCCTATCCCTCGGCATAAGGGTTCCAGTGATCGTGACAACAGCAGGTGGGAGCCTACGCAGGCACGGCCACATAGACAAGGTAGAGGAAGCACTCAA
>JAMOOZ010000158.1 GCA_027064885.1 Desulfurococcales archaeon | reverse complement strand
TAATCGTGCGGTTCTTCGCTGGCCTACCGGCTAGGGGTAGGAGGGTTGAGGGCCGGGAGGCCGCCAAACTATTAACTAGGGATGTGCGTGCCATTACCCAGGCATTACTGAGGGTTAGGGAGAACTCCATGAGGGAGGTTGAGGACCACGTGAGGAACTACGTTAGGCAGGAAGAGCTGAGGGAATGGTTGGTTAGGGAGGGTTACGCGTTCTTCGTTGGAGACGGCTCCATACTCCCTAGGAAGGCTTCCTTCAGCGAGGAACCCATGCCTAACGCCATACCATTCAAGTCACCTCCGGAGTTCAGGGTCAGGGTGAGGCTACCCTGCGGCGACGTTGTTGAGGGGATGGCGATCAAGTGCGGCGTCACCGTCATAACGGGCGGCGCCTACCACGGCAAGACCACCCTACTCGAGGCGATTCAGGAGGGGATCTACGACCACGTCGCGGGTGACGGGCGCGAACTCATTGTTTCTAGGCGCGGTACGGTGCTCGTTAAGGCGGAGGACGGACGGGTAGTGCACCATGTCGACATATCGTCCTTCATAAGGAACTTACCCTCCGGCATTAGGACCGACGACTTCTCAAGCCTGGACGCCAGTGGTTCGACGAGTATGGCGGCATCAATTAATGAGGCGGTGGAGGCTGGTGCTGAGGTCATGCTTCTCGATGAGGACACGAGCGCGACGAACCTCCTCTACAAGGACGTCTTCATGTCTAAGTTGCTGAGCGACGACCCCATAAGAACTCTCTCATCACAGGTAAGGAGCTTGGTTGATGTGACGGGCACCTCCGTCGTCGCGGTCGCGTCAGCAACATCCACCCTCCTAGGCGAGGCTGATAACGCGTTACTCATGCGTAAGTACGTGCCGCGCGACGCCACCCGCGAGGCTAGGGAGGCTAGGGAGCACTCATCAACCCTACGCACTAAGTACTCGCCACCCAGGCCGAGGACCTACGCAGGTATTGAGGGCTTGACCAAGGTTAAGGCAACGTCATTCAAGATCGTCGCCGAGTACGAGGACAGGCTGAAGTTCGAGTTAAGCCTCAGGGACAACCCAAGGATAGTTGAGGAGGGGCAGGTCAGGCTAATAGCCCACGCGGTGAGTAAGCTAGCCAGGGTGCGTGACCCTACCCCAGTGCGTGACCTCGTCAGGCACATTAACGAGTCGCTTGAGCGCGAAGGCTTCAGAGCATTCGCCCCGACCACCCACGTCCCACCCGACCTAACATGGGTTGACGGGCTGGACATTATTTGGGTCCTCAACAGGTTGCCTAGGGCGGTTTTTAAGCAAGTTTAAGGATTTATTTAATAAACAATGCGTTTCTCGCCTTAACACGTTAGTATAGTAAGGCTTTTTACGTGTTCTCCTCGTTACCGTTTACTCGATAACGGCTTAATGGGTGCGTGTCATGAAGCCCGTGAAGCTAAGCATTAAGAGCGCCCTACTGAGGGAGGTGGTCACAGAAGGCTCTGATGGGACCTTGAACTCCAGGACGTACTTAGCCGGTAAGTGGGTGTGGAAGGACGAGAACATAGTTGTGTGTAGCCCCATAGACTCAAACGTGATTGCGAGGGTTCCTAGGCTTTCATGGGCGACGTGGAGCCCGTGCTGAGTAAGGTGTACGAGAGGGTCAGGGAGGAGTGCCTCAAACCGCTTAATGCATTCCAGAAATACATTGAACATATGCTCACGAAAGGACTCAGGGTGGTGTGCGTTACGTACGAGGACTGGCGCAACGCTACACGCTTCATCGAGAAGTACGGGTTACTCCCGGCAGACGCCATACATGTGGCCATAGCCTTAAGGGTGGGGGCAGGAACTATAGCGACGTTTGACGATGACTTCAGGGTGGTTAAGGAGATTAATGTAGCGCCTTAGCTATTCACTTACATATTTCCTTGGCGACGTCGCCACTGCCTCCGCTTCTCAAGCGTA
>JAMOOZ010000157.1 GCA_027064885.1 Desulfurococcales archaeon | reverse complement strand
CTGGTGGGGAGGGAGATTTCGTTTCCCGTTTTAAGGTTGCCGTGGGTTTCGCTAGGGCGGGTTACGCCTCTACCTCACGCTTCATTACGGCCACAAGCCACACCACACGAGTTTTGAGGTGATTGAAAATTATTTATTTATTGTTTAAAAAGCTCAGCTTAGTCACCAAGGCGAACTTTGCGGCGCTTCCCTCACGCATCCCAGTTCCTTAAGTCTTTCATAGATGCTGTAAACTGCTTTCTGCACATCTTCTTCACTCTTAGCGCCAGTTATAACCATCTTACCGCTACTGAATATTAGTAGCACGACTTTCGGTTCCTTCATGCGGTGAATTAACCCGGGGAACTGCTCAGGCTCGTACATTGTGTTAGAGAGTAGGTATGCGGCCCTCTCGAGGTCTATTTCAACACCTAGGTTAGCGGAGGCCACGATGTTCTGGATCTGTATCTTGGGCTTACCCACTATTATTATGCCGTGCCTGACGAAGATCCTCATAATGTGTTTGAAGCCCTTAATTAGCATCTGCGTGCTCTTAGCACCCGTGACGACCATTTTACCCGAGTTGAATACTAAGGCTGTAAGCCTAGGGCTTTCGAGCCTGAGTATAAGACCCGGGAATTCCTCTGGATCATACTCTATGTTAGGTACGGAGCGGGCTATGGCGTTTAGATCTAGTTTCTGGTCGAGCGTGACTGTTGCCACTATATTCTCAATCTTGATTATGGGTTTAATTTCCACCTAAACCCCCTTTTAAAGGGGGTAGAAGGGGTTTTTAAATAATTTTAGCTTAGTTAAGGCCTTACTTACATGAAATCTAGGAACTCTGGAAGCGGAGGTAACTCGAATAACCCGACCTCCTCGTCAACTATCACAGGTCTTATGGTCTCAAGGTCAGCATTTTCTTTAAGTATAGGTGAGAGGTAAGTGCTCCTATCAAGCGTTATCCTTGACCCTGTCTGGTACGCGCCTACGGCAGGAAGGGTTAGGAAGTCCCTACCGTCCTCTAGCTTGCCTACTAGGAAGCATGAGAACTTACCTATAGTACCTATGGAGTCCCTAAGTGTTATGCTGGGGTGCTCATGCCCGAATATCAGTACCTCCCACTCCTTACTTTGAACCTCGCTAAGGGGCTTATGTCCATGAACTATCAAGTACTTCCCTAGCAACAACTCATTAACTATTTCAAAAGGGAACCTCCTCCTTAGCAAAGGCAGGTAATTGTCGTGGTTCCCCCTAACAACTATAACTTCATTCACCTTAGGGAGAAGGTACGTAAGCACTTCACTCAACTCCCTTCTCTCAGCCCTCCCCAGCCCTGAGAACCTATGTTTAAAGTCCCCGGCTATAACTACCTTGTCCACATCAACTAGGTTAAGGGACTCTTCAAGTATCCCTAGAACCCTTCTTAGCTGGAACGCCGGTATAAAGATCCCCCTCTCAGCCATCTCCTCCTCAAAACCTATGTGAGTGTCCGCTAGGATCAGTACCCTTAGCTCCCTTAAGTAAATCACCGGTAGCTCAGCAACCACTTCAATCCCTGGGAGTAGCTCCATTGACTACCCTCATACTATGGTAATGGTAAGGAATTAAATCAGGTTTAGCTGTAATTTGCTTGGATGATGTAGCTTACAAGGGGCGAGTGATGAGCGCTGAACCCGCGGCTGACTACTCCTTCATAAACCCCCTGTGACCTCAATTATCTCCCCATTAAGGAACTCGGCCATTTCAGCAATGCTCAGCACAACGTTAACAACGTCCTGTACCGGTATCGCCCTCCCTGCAGGTACGCTCTCCTCTATACATGCCCGAAGCTTCCGCGGTATATGATCTCCTTCAACCCACCCTAACGCTATCCCAACAACATGCACGTTACCCGGTAACCTACTCGGGGCTGAGCGAATCAGTGCGTGCACGCCAGCAGACGCCGCTAGGTACGGCAGGGAGGGTTTCAGCCCGCAATAAACATCGGGCCCTCGAAGCGGTGTGACATCAGTCAACACTACTATCGTGCCTCCCTCCACACTCATCCATGTGGCAAGTGCCTCAATAATACGTACGTGAACGGCGAGATTTATCGTAAGTACCGACAGTACGTTCTGCTGGGTTGACTCAGTAAATTCTGTATCGTCGTAGACGCCAACACTAATTATCACTGTACCGGGAGGTCTCTTCATGATGGCTTTTACTTTATTCACAAATGTGTCAATGCCTTCGCTGAGGAAGTCATGCTTCACTATGTAGGTTTTTGACTTAAGTGATAGCTTCTCCACTTCCTTTAGTATGTCACAGTTCCTATTGCATTGAAGTATTAGATTACGCCCCATACTGGCTAATTTCTTCGCTATCACTCGCCCAATCTTCCCCGACGCGCCTGCTATCAGCACCGGTTCCTTCATGCTCTGCGCTCACCGCATGCACTCGAGGGCCCTAACGAGTATTATGCCGTATATGGGCGCTGTTAATGGGTCAGTATGCAACCTTACTTCCTGCACCTTAACTGACGTTGTGAGTGATAAGGACTTTATCTGCTTTAGTGAATACTCCTCGACATCTGTGCTGATTATCAGTACTTTCCCTGTGAACACGGAGACCTGCGGCACTGCTTCCGGCTCTACAAGGTATCTGCCAGTACGTGTGTAGTTGGAGAGAGCTATTGCTTCGGCTGGCCCCCACATGGTTGGTGATGCAGTAACTACGGTCTGGGTCCTTACGAACTCCCGTACATGGTTTAGAGTGTCCGTGTACTCCTCTAGGAGGTCTTTGATTATGGGCCTTACGTTCGAGGCTTCCCTACCGAGTCTTTCTAACCTTATCCCTTTGGACTCGTCGAGCCCCGCTATCGCTCTCGCGATCAGGACATGCGTGGTCAGTAACCAGTCATCAGTGTTTAGGTTGATGATCACCGCGTTTTCGGGCACTCTGAAGGATATTACGTCAGGTAATTCATGCTGTGTGGCTATCATTATCTTATGTCCTGTCCACACGAGCTGCTCGATTAGCATTGCTAGGGTATTTAACCCTGCATCTGACGCGAAGATTACTACTCCTGCCTCACGGCCCTCATCGTAGGGCGCGGTATAGTACATTAGGTCCTGTGGGTGCATCCAGCCGCTGTTCACCGCCGTTAAGCTACTCAACACTAGGGAAGCGTATCTGGCGGGGGAGCTGTATGGGCCTGTATAGGTCAGTACTAGTTTCCGACTTGTTTCCCTAATGAAGGTCTTCAGCTCCCGGACCGCCTCATCACGTATCGCGTCGAGGGCTCTACCGACCTTCTTCTCTACCTGCGTCACTACACCAGTGCGTTCTTCAGGCTCTCCTCGCAAACGCATCCCACCTTCTCCCCTTCCCTCGGGATCTTCGGTACTGCGTCGAGGATTAGTTTCTTAGCCTTAGCTACGTTCTCCGCCATTACCCGGGCAACCTCCTCAGCCGTTACTGGGTGGTCTGCCCATACGTCGTAGTCCGTCACCAACGCTATCGTGGCATAGTGCATGCCAGCTTCTCTAGCTAAGTTTATCTCAGGCACTAACGTCATCCCTATTATGTCTGCCATGAAGACTTCCTTCCAAATCCTCGACTCAGCCCGGGTAGAGAATCTCGGTCCCTCAATACATACGTACGTGCCCTTACCATGGTATCTTATGCCCAGCGACTCCGCTGACTTAGCCAGGATTGCCCTTAGGGTGGGACAGAATGGGTCGGCCATACTTACATGCGCGACCACCGGGCCGTCGAAAAACGTGTACTTTCTTGACTTAGTCATGTCGATGAATTGATCGGGGAACACTATGTCTCCAGGTCTGTAGTCTTCCCTTAGAGATCCTACTGCGCTGACCGCTATGACCCACTTAATGCCTAAGTTCTTGAGGGCCCAGATGTTGGCCCTGTAATTTATCTTATGGGGAGGTATCTTATGTCCTCTTCCATGCCTTGGTAGGAAAGCTACCTTTCTTCCGGCAAGCCACCCTACTACGAGGTTATCTGATGGAAGCCCGTAGGGCGTGTAAACCTTGTATTCCTTAGCGTCCTCAATTACTTCAGGGTCATAGAGCCCACTACCACCTATGATGCCTACCTCAACACCTTTGACGGGGGGTTCAACAAGCATTTAATGCACCCACGCTTCCTTTCTCTCTAACCTATTAATAATCAATGCCTTGAACGCTAAAAGAGCCTCACGACTTTTCCCTATATACGGTTGATATAGACTTTCTACGGGGAGGGAGGTGGTGGACGTCAGGAAGTATTACTTCAGGCGTGATGTTGTAGAAGAGATCTTCAGGTACTCAAGGATGAGGTGGGCAGCGCTCGAAGGGCGTCTAGGGAGCGGGAGGGTGTTCATTAGGTACAGGAACGGTGTCCCTCTTCACTTCACGTCGCCAGAGGATGTTTCCTTAACGATCGCTAGGTATTCTGGAATAGGTGCTAGGACGGTCTACATAACCGCTGCTGTGTGGAGGTCGCTTAAGAGTAAGGACGATGTTGAGGGCGAGGAAAACATCGTGAAATACACGCCCTTCTGGGACATTGACTTAGTCAGCGGTAAGTGGAGGGCCGCCCTAGCGGCGGCTGAGGCCGTGGTGAAGATTCTTGAAAGTGAAGGCGTTTCTGAGAGTGTATACCTGCTGTGGAGTGGGAATGGCGTGCATGTTAGAGTGAATGAGAACGCGTTAAGCGATGACCTACTTAAGGAGCTTGGCATTACACCTGTTGATGCGGCGTTCGCCATAGTTGAGTATGTGCTCCGTAAGGGTTCTGAGGCAATAAAGAATGCAGCGAAACGTGCGGGAGGCGAGGTCAAGGTTGAGAACTTAGTTGATACTAAGCGGGTCTTCACCGCCCCACTATCACTACATAGAGAGCTCGACCGTGTGGCAGTATGCTTCACGCCTGACGAATTAAGCTCATTCACACTAGAATGGGTTGACCCGAACTCATTCAGGCATAATCCGTGCTGGGGTAAGCACTCTATCGGTGAGCTAGACGACCTCCTCAAGAAGGCGTTAAGGGAGATTAACCTAAGGGCAAAGAGGCACGCTGCCGTAGCGACCAGCCCTGAGGCCGTTGTTAGGAAGGCGCGCAAGGCACCCCAGCCCCGCCCATTAATTAAGAGGGTGGGGAGGTTCCAGGTTATGGGCCTGCTTCAGGCCGCGCGTTACTACTTGCTTTACGGCGACTTAGACAAGGCGAAGTCCTTCGGCCTGAATAGGGCGATCTTCTACGCGTGGGCAAAGAAGCGGGGGCAGGTCGCGGCAAGGAAAGCCTACGGCGTTAGCGTCACTGCCCGGCCCAGAGCATCATCGAAAGGTAAGGAGGGCGTCAAGCTTGTTGAGGTCGCTGGTGAGGAGGCGTTCCAGACACCCTCAGGGTTCTTTACAATGGGCGGTGAGGAACAGAGGCCTGAGGACTACGATAGGCAAATAACTGAGAAGATCGAGAGCGTAGTTCCTTACGAGAAGGCCTGGGAAGCAGCCCTAAAGTACCTCAGGAAGTTCCCCAAGCACGTACTGCTTGACCCTAGGAAGTTCTACGAGAAGGTCTACAAGCCCGTGAGAGATGACTTTAACACCATACTAGAAGCCCTCAAAGAAAGTAGTGGGGAGGGCAAGGAGAAAGAGGTCATGCAACCAGAGAGACCTGCCGAGGAGAAGAGAGAACGTAGTGATTACGGCGGCTTACTTCGGTTCATTAAGAAAGACCGTGGCGGACAAGCTTAAGGAGGTGGCTGCTGAGGTCAGGCAATTAGATACGCAAGCTTTTAAACGCAACCGCTAAGACGAAAGTAAGGTGTTCGGAACGAAAAGAGTAATATTAATCATAGCCGTGTTAGCGCTCTGTGCGGCGATCGCCGCCACACTCTATTACCAGCCGTCAATCCTAAGAAACCCAACAACAGAGATGTCAACAACCAGCCCTCCCCAAACACAGGCATCACCAACACCTGAATCCGCAACCACTTCCACGCAAACACCCAGCACCATAAGCACCACTGAAGGAGGAGGTCAGAAAATTGGCTTATCAGACCTCTCTACGCCCGATAAGCTCCTATCAACATTCAAGCACGTCAAGATCTCGGTCGACGTAATGAATGCTTCGGGCGGGAAGAACCATGTTTCAATATCCTTCAGCATAGTTCCCGGCGAGAAAATAGGTAACGAGGATACCTTGAAGCTAATACTTAATGTGTCCTCAGAGAACGAAACAGAGACAGGGACACTATGGATCAGTAAGAACTACAGTAGCGTACTGAAGCTACAGATGCCTAACGGCGAATCCCTAGTTGGGCCGCAGGCAAACATGTACGGCATGATGATACTACAGCAACTAAACGCATACCTACTAACAACCGGTGACATAGGGCACCTCACAATAACTCTTAACGCGGACGGAAAATACACGACCTCACTAACCGGATGGGAGGTAACAGACGTGAAGCACACCACCCTTAAAGTATGTGGGAACCCATACGAAGGCTACGTAATCACACTCAAAAACGTGAACGACACGAACTCCTCCGCCAAGATAATGGAGGTAGGAATAGCCAAACTAAGCACAAACCTCTGGTACTACAGTTACATCCACCTAGAACTAAAGAACGGCGGCACAGCATCCTTCAAAGTCGACGAAATAAAACTCAACACCTAACTAAGGTAAAAGAAAGTCATTTAGTCCAAGTTAAGGATATTTTCTTCAAGAGAAACCACCCGCTAAGAGGTCCCTTGTAAATAACTATCCCCTCCCTACCCTAGTCACCTCAACGCGTCCCACGGAACAAAATCGCGGACTCCTTAATTATCCTCGTAACGAAGTCCCAAGAATTATACATACGCATCCAGCGGTGAGGAACTACCAAAGCATAACGGCATGTACGAAAACCACGATCATGCGTAACCACAATACAATCAGTTCGTTCTCCCCACTCACACAGCTTCCAATCCTCAGCCGTCTCAGAGTAATCCTCGTGAGGACGGAAAACCAAGAAACCACGTCGCTCTAAAGCACCTGCTAACCAAGCCAAATTCACGTCAACAATGAAACACAAGCGAGGGGCTCCCCAACCCCACCAAACGCCCTGCGCGTCGGCTTGGCAGACCAGGCTAAGGGTCATCACCCCTCATGAATTAAGTAATTCATCATAAAGAAAAACCTCACTGAATAACCAAAAGACTTATAGCACTATGTGGTGTACTTCAAGGCTCTTTGCTTGCTTGATTGTGATTATGATTATCCCTATTGTGACTATGATTAGGACTACTACAAGGACATAGAACCGCAGAGGCTGCACTTTCATGACCTGACCTGCATTTATTGATTTAGGGCGGTCACCATATAATGCTATGATCACCATCGAGGTTGTCTCGACGTTGCTGTCGCTCACGTTGAAGTATGGCGTGCCGTTGTGTAGGATATAGTTTGTATGTATGCCGCCGCTGATGGGGTCCTGCGCCCTCGCTATTATGGATAGCATTTCTTTTACCTGGTTCTCATAGCTTGATGGTTCCCCAAGTGCTTTAAAGGCGTATATTGCGAGTGCTAGTTTGTATGTGTCGTATTGGCCCGTTGTTTCTACTGCCTTATCCCTGAGGCCCATACCGTCCCACATTAACATCGCGTCTCTGAATAGCTTCCGGGCCCGAACTTCATCACCCTTAATTATACTGTTAATTGACTCCAGCAGAAGCCAGTCAGCATACACCCTCCAGTCACTAAGAGTGCTGTTGCCTGCAATTTCAGCAACTACCACAACATCCCCAACATGCCCCAGTACAACGTTCGTCCTTACTAAGGGCGTATCCGGAATGGGCTCATTAACAAGCACTTCATGCCTTCCTGACCTCAGGTACCTCCCGTACTTGCTCGTTAAGGTCGATGATACGATGCTGGCCAACTTACTATCACCACAAATAGTTAGGGCCTTAACCGCCAGCACATTATCATTAATGTAAATTCTGCCGTAGTCATCAGTCCAAGGACTGTAGGCCGCCCTAAGCATGCCGGCTTCCGGAACATATTGATTTCTGAGAAACGTGCATGCCTTGCCAAGGTTAATAACGTCATAAATGTTATGAGCGGAACAGGCTAGGGGAGCTGCACACGCAAGCACCACAGCGACGATAAAAACCCCACCCGCACCATAAACTACACACGACAACACGTCTTCACCGTTAGATAAATTCTGCTCACCCCAATCACTCACGTATTCGGAAGTAGAGTTCAACAAACTATTTTGGTGCGGGGGGTGGGATTCGAACCCACGCAGGCCTCCGCCATCGGGGCCTCAGCCCGACCCCTTTGACCTGGCTCGGGCACCCCCGCCCAAGACCTATGTTAGTGATAATAGGTTTTAATGCTTTTAGCGTTTGGGTTTGCCGTATCCCCTCATCATAGCTATTTTCAGTTTTGCCAGCACGTACAGTACTCTAAGGTTGGCCCTGATGGTCCCGCCCACTCTTGGTTCCTTCCTCCTGGGTGGCGGGTCATAGAGGTATTCGCAGATCTTACATCCTCTTTCCTTAGTTACTAGCAGTAGCTCAGCGCCGAAGGTTTCTCCTAGGCGTAGTTTGGCGCCAACGACGCAGTTCTTCGAGTATATCCTGAAGTTGGAGTAGACGTCTCTGGCACCTATGTCGCGACCTATTAGCTTGGAGCTTAGTCTTTCGGAGAACCTGGGTATTAGTGTGCGGCACGCGACTAGGACGCCGCAATCCCTACTTAGGAATTCTTGAATTAGCGTAGGAATTAGTTCTGGCGGGTTCTCTAGGTCTATGTCGAGGGTAACTACGATTGGGTACTTCGCGCTCTCTATGCCTACTAGTAAGCCCTTGGTCTGCCCTTCCCTCACCTTCTTTATTGCTTTATCAGCGTACCTCACTGCGAGGTCGTAGGTCCCGTCGGGTGAGCTGTCGTCAACAATTATTATCTCGTGAGGGATCCCCGTTAATGCCGCTCTGACCCGCTCGGTGAAGGGCTTGACGTAGTTAGCCTCATTATACGTTGTTGTAACGACTGACACACCTTCTAGCGACTTGAGTAATTTGCTAATTGGACGTGTACTGACCTTGCAGGCTGCGTCGGCTGAGGGTTGCTTCACCGCGATCACGTTCCCACAGCACTTATGATAATCCCTTAATTGAAATCGCTTACGGGCTACACCTTCCTTAAAACCTTCTCCACACCCTCACCCTTGGTTAGGGCCGCGCCCAGCTTACTTAGTATCTCGTCTGACTCCCGTATTAGTGACTTAACTTTACGATTCCATGAAAGGATCAGGGGCCTTAAACCGCCTCGAGTGGCTTTATTGTAGAGGGCATTCATGTCATGCACGTACTTCTCTATCTTACGCGGGTCAATGCCAGTGATACTACTGAGCACCCGCACAATTTCGGGTTCCCCTAGCCCCTTACCTATGGTTTTCTTAAGAACGGAATCGACTAGCTCGTAGAGCGCTACAAGATCCTCTTTTCCAAGCTTGAGTTTCTTGCTAATGACTCCCCTTCTCACGGGAGTGTCTACTATTACCCGTACCTCAGAGACTTGGGGGAGCGCCTTATCCGTCTCTATCTTACCGAAGGACACGGCCATACGCATTAAGAAGATCGTGGCTAACGTGCCTAGCGCTAGTGAGGCTAACCTAACGAACACACTCGTGGCTAATAAGGCCCGTAACTCATTATCAGCCATTAGGATGAGTGTGTGAAGTAATGGGAACCAGATCATCGGGTGCAGCAAAGTAGCTACGGCTGAAAGGCTCCCAGCACCAACGCTCTCCAATGCACGAGTAATTAAGTTAGGTAATTCATCCACCGGCGGTGTGTACTTCCCGGACTCCATCAGTACGACGTACCTGTCCGGGCTTCCCAACCAAGCAAGTAACGCGCTAGCGAAGCCACTGTAATTGTACTGCGCGCTACTAAGTCCCAGAACTTCGTTTATGAATATTGAGCCGTCGGAGATTACGTACGCCTTAAACCCTCCCCTAACCTCATACGCAGCGACTGGATCCCCCTTCAAGGTCCTACCAGCGACGGCCGCGCCGTCACTAACGCTTAGCTTTGCTGCGTAATCCAGGTATAGCTTGTAGGTACCCGCTCCAGGCCCGCTAGGAACCTTAAGGAGTGCTAGCGGATAAGGATCTCCCTTAATAGACTTCAACGTCACACCGTAGTGTATTAACGTGCTAACGTTAAGTGCCTTGAGTATAGGGTCCGTGTAGGGCCCCTCATCAGCAACGAGGAGGGACGCACTCCCATACTTGAGCATGGACCAGCTCAGAACCTTACTCACGCACTGTACCTCGCCTGAGCTGTAGGGTTCTT
>JAMOOZ010000156.1 GCA_027064885.1 Desulfurococcales archaeon | reverse complement strand
AATGCGAACGACCCAACAAAAATAGCTATCTTAAGAAGGGATCTGAGTCTAGCTGCAGTGACTTCGGCGTTTTCCTTTCTTACATGTATGAGAATAATGATAGAGTAAACGATAATGACATCTGTTATGAAGGCAAGTACGCAATAAATAATTCCGAAACCCAGCATCATTGGTAATGGCGATATGATGGCAACGCTTAATAGTATGGCAGATGCCACTATGGCTGCATAACGCACACCGAGTACTCGGGGTAAGGACTTCACGTCCCTTAAAGCATCAGCCCTGTAATCCTCAATTGTCTTAACGATCTCTCTTCCGAGAAGTAATAAGAACGCATAAAGTGCTGGGAGAAGTGTTCGACTAATCAGCCCAAGCACACCTAAGGGTTCAGATGCTGCTAGACCTCCGTATATTATAGAGGCGGCACCCTCGAATGCGACAACAACATTACCCAGAAAGCCCAGCTCTTTTAACTTGTAGGAATACGCATAGAGTAGAGCAATATTTAGAGTTACGAACATAAACGAGATAGGACCCGACTTAAGGGCTAGGACAATAGCGGCTAGGGCTAAGGTAATACTGAAAACGAGTGCCTCATTACGGCCAACAGCGCCGGAGGGAATCGGCCTGTAGGGTTTATTAATAGCGTCAACTTCAGCGTCAAAATAGTCGTTTATCACGTAACCTCCAGCAGCTGCTAATACAACGGTTAACACAGGATATACAGGGTTTATTATATTGTTCTGTGCTTCAATAAAGACGATAAGCCAGCCTATTAAAGTAGTTATTACTGTGGCTAGCAAGTTATGAGGTCTCGTTAATACTGCGTATGCCTTGACTTTCCTTAAAAGTACGGAGCTCATACTAGACCCTCTTCGAGTTCCTTAGACTTCAACGCTTTCAGTAGCTCTTTTGAAATATTATAGCAACCTATACCTCTCTCCAATAAACCTAAGTCTATTAACTTCCCTATGCACTTAGCAGGATCATTGATTCTATAAAGGCCACGTAATTCCCTTATTGCTATAAGCTCTCCTACAGAGCGATGTTTAATAAAGTACTTAAGAACTTTCAGCGACTCTTGATCTAAGTCCCTAAGCACTTTTTTTAGGTCATCAATATTCATGCTAGTTGCCCTATTCCTTACTTCTCATCACCCTAAATATAGAGGTTTAGTAATAGTAGGTGCTCTGATAGTTATGTTCTGTGATGCGTAAAGCACGCTCACCTCTATATGCACATACGTCCTCAAACGGGCATCCCCCACTACAATAGCTGAGTGCCTCACACTTACCTGAGCATCCATTAACACATACTGGTTCCGACTTTGTGCAACAGTGGCGGCCAAAAAGCCATAGGAAGTCGTCCAGTATGAGGGGATCTATGTTCGTGATCCTCGCGATATACTTGTAAGCTTTCCTAACAGCGAATCTTAACTCTACGTCCTCATCCCAGCTGAATTCCTCTCCTTTCAGTATTTTCTGAAATAGTTGCTTAGAGGGCTCTACTATTCCGAGGCGTAATGCCACTCTAACTAAATGGTTGTCTACGGGAACCTCAGCATCATATGGGTCCTCGTAAGTAAAGAGACCTCTCCGTGAGATGAACTTAGCGTATAAGTATGCTTTCTTCTCAACGGGATCTGAGTATGCTTTGAATACCTTAAGCAAGTCTATGAGTCCGTAACCTGGCATCCCCTTCAGCCTATTTCTCGCCCTATCTATGATGTTGCACACTTTCCCGTCATAGAACTTAAGGAGTTTAATACCGATATCCCTTAATAGCTCAGCGCGAACATCTGGATCCCAGATGGTTATTTTCTTGTTATTGAGGGTTATGGAGAGCCATCCAATAACCTCATCAACGGTTATTCTCGAAAGGCGTTGGGGCGAGAAGAACTCTGGGTCTGTAAGGAATTTCTTCATACCTAGCCTGTAAAGAAGGTCCGCTCCATGAAAGAACTCACCATCAACAAATCCTTCAAAAGGTTGATAACGGCTTGTCCTGTGATCTAATGCGACCATACATAGGAAATATCTAAGGACGTACTCCGCATCACTGTCTACCGGAGGGTAGTATCGCTCATCCGTGAAGTTATCTAGTTTTGTGTTTCTCACTAGTTTATCTATAATTAAAGCAATACGCGCTATCCTTCCGTAATTTAGCTTCACGCCATATACGGGGAAATCACTCAAGATTCTCACCCAGATACGCCCCTTGATACGTCTTATGGGGTGGCTTAACTAGTTTTATGAAGACTAGTTGTGCAACACGGGTATTTCTCTCGAGGGTAAGTCCCTCAGGGTTAATGACTTGGAGAAGAGCCTCGCCCCTACCTACATACCCGGGGTCCCAGACAGTACACATGAGTATCACGCCTGAACGCAGTAGCGTAGACCTAGGAAAGCATAACGCGACAGAATCTGAGGGAACCTCAACAACCTCGTTGAACATTACTTTATACACGCCAGGTGTTAGGCTCCACATACCTTCGTCACTGGGTATGGGTGCGTATCTTGGCAGGATACGCTTCCTGACACCAAGTATGAGCTTTCCTTTAATGCTGTACACTTGTTTTACGGTGAGGTCAACGCCAGCAGGCTGTATCTGAGTGCTTGGGTCTGTAAGCATCTTCACGAAGCTAGCAGCATCTATGCCGGGTATGGCCATGCGTTATCACTCGATCCCTACCTTAGATTTCTGAGTTATTGGTGTTTCGGGTTACTTAGAGGCTTTTAGTGCTGGGTACTTTACTGGTAGCTTTAACTTCCGTAGGAGTTCGCAGAGCATGCAGTACCTTCTACCGAATGCCATGGGTGATCCGCATAAGGGGCACAGGGGTAGTTCCTTAGCTAGGTAAGTTAAGGCTTTGTTCTTAAGCAGGGTTTCTACAGTCTTATCATACCAGTCAAGAAACCTAAGCAAGGTTCCTGGGTTTCTTCCCTCGATCTCGTGAAGGTATTCCCGGAGTTTAGCACGTAGGGTTGGGGCGTGAGTTATGTAAGGGCAGTCCACCTCTTGGAATTCAAAGCCGATAGCGTATGCGTACGCAGTTATTTCGTATTCATATACCCTCCTTAATGGCTTTACCCTCTTGACGAAGTACTTGCTTAGTGGCTTACTTAAGGGGTGTAGCTGTATGAATCTAGCGAGGTCTCCACGCATTAAGTCAGCGAGTATTGTCTGCACCTCATCATCAAGATTGTGTGCAGTTAATATGCAATCATAACCGTACATTAAAGCATAATGATTCATGATTCTCCTTCTTAGAATACCGCAGAATGTACACGGGCTTATGTTAATTCCAAGCTCACGCGCTCTCAGCACTAATTCTTCTAAAGTATATCCAACATAGGATTTGAAGGGGACTATATGTAATTTAATTCCGAGTTTGCGTGTTTTCTCTATTATCCATGAAATATTCGACACACGATTGTACCTTGGAATACCCTCTATTATGGTTATCACACCAAGGAGTTTAGGATCATGGATCCTAGCTATGATGTCCAATAATACGTAACTGTCCTTTCCTCCAGAAAGCGCTAATAACAACCGATCTCCTTTGTCGAACATGTTGTTGCGTGCTATTTCAGTAATGACCCTATCCACTAGGTCCTTACGTAGGCACTCAAGGCATAGCGCCCTGCCTGTGTGACGTTGCAGGAAAATTGCTTGGTTTGCCTTACACACGCTACAAGCTATCTGCGATGGCGTAACATTCACCTAGGTAGCTGTGTGTTATGCAGTGGTAAAAATATTTTAGAGGAACGAGCCTTGAAAGCGATGGGGGTGTATAGATCCGTGGTTGACGCGTTGGTGAAGAGGCCGAGACTGATTAAGATGAGGGGAATTGAAATTAGTCTTCGCAAGGGAAGGGGATTTAGTAAATTAGAACTTGCGGAGGTTGGCTTGACAATCGCTGAGGCAAGGAAGCTCGGGTTATCAGTTGACCCTAGGCGAAGGAGTAAGCACGAGTGGAACATCAGGATTTTACAAGAGTATCTGGAAAGCATAAAGAAAAGCTAAAGGTCATTGGGCATTACCAGGAGCCTAATTTCATACCAGTCAGTAAGTCGTCGTACTCCTCAATTTTAATAAAGCGAACTCCTATTGCTGAAAGTATTTTTAAGGCGGTTTCGTATCCACCAAGTGCTGTTAAGGCGCTCCTTATCACGCTGTGGAGCTTAAACTTACGTTTAAGCATGTTAATCTCTGCCATGAAAGCATGGGAAAGCTCTTTAGGATCCGTGTGTTTAAGGATGTTAGTTAATGCACGGAAAACACGTGAGATAGCATAAAGGCCCCCTCCTGTTAACGGTTTTACAAGCGAAGCAGCATCGCCGAAGAACAACACATTATCAGCAATTAGGCTGCGGGGTAAATCAATAGGTATGAGCCCACCAAACTGCTCAATGACGTTCCTCACTTGATAACCCTCCTTCTCAAGTACACGTAGTATCCTTAAGACTCCAGCGTATGCGTTAGAGCCATGATGGTCAGCAGCACCAATTAATGCCATCTTATCGCTGACAGGAACGCACCAGCCGAAGAAGTTACGACTAATCCTCCTGTCAGCATATACTATAACTGTTTCCGGTGACTTGCCAAGCGAAATTAATTGCTGTATACCGACAAGATTTTTGGGCTTACTATAAAGACCAAGGTTCCTTGCGAGTATCCTAGGTGCGCCTTCGCATACTACAGCGATATCATACTCTACACGGTTTCCCTCATGATCAATTAAGACATTATGATGAGGGTGAATTGTCCTTATCCTTCGCCTAAATTTAATGATTCCCCCCGCCGATAAAATGGTATCTGCAAGTTCTTCCTCTAACTTCACTCGATTTAATAGGTAAACAGGCTCCAATAACTTAAGGTAAATAGTGTTTCGTCTCTCTACGTCTCTAACTATATAGTCATGGAACTTATTGATTATACAACTTCTTGCAATATTCCCCCAAGCCTGTACAGTAGTCTCGCTAACTAAGCCTGTACAATGTTTTGGAACACCAACCCTAGAATGTTCCTCGAAAACGAGTATATCCCGATAGCCGACAGTGGTAGCTGCTAACGCAAAAGATAATCCAGCTGCACCAGCCCCAATTACACGTATGCGCATGACAATATCGCTCCACTCGATATAGGGACTTTTCAACATTTAAGGATCCTTAGTGTAAGCTAACCAAAGGCTAACAACTATTGCATTTAAGAGAAAAACTATTCCAAGTATGACCTGTCAGTTATTTCGTAGTCAAACCTCGATGCACGTAAAGCCCTCACAATATACATGAAAGCTCTCTCAGGGCTCGTGTGTTTGCCGCAAGAATAAACATCAACAGTGGCGAAGGAATGCTCTGGCCATGTGTGTATGGTTATATGTGATTCTAGGATCACACCCACAACGCTGACTCCCGGCACAATGTGCCAGGCTTTGACGTCAAGTAAAGTCATCTTGCCTTCACGTGCAGCATTCCTTACAACCCCTACTAAGTAATCGGGATTTGACAGTAAGTTGCTGTCGCAACCGTATAGATTACCATAAACATGCTTGCCAAACACCCTGTATCCCGGTTTAACACCTACCTTGTACACTTGTTCTGCCTGCGTCATTACCCCCCAACCCCCTTTAAATAGGGTACCCCCTATTTAAAAGTTTATCCCCCCACACCCTACCCCCTCATACATTGATATAAGGATTATTTTAGAATATGCGTGAGCCAAGGAATTTTTACTATAAGAAATTGTTTAAGAGATTATTTTACTATATTTTCACCCTGACTTTGGTCGAGTAAAGCAGATATCAATACGGGATTCTAAGAAGCGTTACTTATAATTAATTGTAATGAACAGTATTGTACGAGGGATATTGCGGTGCCCATTCATTTAAAGGTAAATGAAGGTGATATAGCTGAAAGAGTTGTAGTGGCGGGCGACCCTGAAAGAGTTGAATATGTTAGCAGGAAATTCCTCGAGAAACCCCGCCTAGTTAATACGAATAGAGGGTTGATTGCATATACAGGAGAATATGGAGGAGTAAGGGTTTCAATAGTCACTCATGGAATGGGAGTCCCTTCGGCACTAATAGTGCTTGAGGAACTCATACAGGTAGGAGCTAAAGCCGTGGTTAGGCTAGGGTCATGTGGGGCTATGGTACCTGGGATGAAGATAGGCGACGTAGTTATACCTACAGGTGCTTCATACTATCCTGGAGGAGCATATTATCAATACTACAAGGAGCAGATATGTGCACCTGCGGTACCAGACTTCAGCTTACTAAGAGCATTGGTAGACGCAACAGAAGAGAGAGGCTTAACTTATAAATTAGGTCCTGTGCTAAGCAGTGATGCATTCTATGCGGAGGATCCAAACTTCGCAAAGAAATGGGCTTCTCGAGGAGTCGTTGCTGTGGAAATGGAGTGCGCAGGGGTATTCTTGGTAGGTCTTATGAAAGGAATTAAAACGGCGTCACTACTTCTGGTAAGCGACTCATTAGTCGAGGATCTAGGTTTCGCTGACGCAAAGGTGTTGAATAGGTATGTAGACAAGGCAGCTGAAGTGGTTCTAGACGCGTTGACGAAGGTGAGAATCTGAGACCTAGATGTTATGGGTTTTCTTAAAATATTACTTTCATTTATGTTAAAGAATCCAGTAAATTCTCCAGTAAACTATATATTGAATCAATGTATCTTAAAGTCAGAAGATAGGTGAAAGTATGCCTGAAATTGATAAGCTAATTGAAAGTGAGATTAAGAGGCCTACGGTATTCATTGATGAATCAGTGTTATATCCAGAGTATGTTCCTAAGAAGTTGCCTCACAGAGAAACACATGTGAGGAAAATAGCAGCTTTCTTCAAAGCTTTCTCTGACAGCCCAGGTAGAACTTCCGTTAGGGTAGTCCTCGTAGGTCCTGTAGGTACAGGTAAGACGGCAACCGCGATAGCATTTGGCAGGGCATTTTCCAGGATGATGCAAAGGAGAGGCATACTCCTAAGATATGTTCATGTGAATTGCTCTAAGTCATCTAACCCAGCCTCTATTTTTAGGGATATTAAGAATCAACTTGGGTTACCTCTGCCAGACCGCGGTTTGTCAGCGCGTGAAATGGCTTTAGGACTTCTAAAAATGCTCGAAAGAGAGAATATGTATGTAATAGCGACGCTAGATGAAATAGAATACTTCATAAAGTCTTCAAGTCCCTCAGGAAGATTTCTGTTGCTAAGGTTCTATGATGTCTTTAAGGAGGATATTAAGAGATTGAACTTTATCTATGTAACTAGGGGATCACCTGCAGGTATCCAGGCTGTACTGGATAGTATGACAGGGAGTTACTTGATGGAAAACGTAATAGCGTTTCAACCCTATACAACAATTGAGTTGATGGACATACTAAATGATAGAGTAAAGGAAGCGTTTTATGAAGGTGTTGTCGATGATGAAGTTGTAGAAAGCATAGCCCGCATAACAGGTTATGATACAGGTGGGGATGGTAATGCCAGGAAAGCTATAGCTATACTTCATGCAGCAGGAAAGCTAGCTGATAAAGAACTAGCGGAGGGAAAGGCATCAAGAGTTACCGTAGATCATGTTAGAGCAGTCGTTGCACAGGAGTATCAATCACTAATAGATGTACTAGATAAAATATACTATCTTGAATTACATGAAATACTGGTCCTTAAGGCAATAATACTGGCACTCTACAGAACAGGGGAAAGTTTCATACCTATGGGGGAAATAGAACGCACCTATCGTGAAATATGCGAAGAACTAGGCGAGGAACCTAGAAAACATACTAGGGTATATATGTTAGTAATGGACCTCAAGAGAAGAGGAATAATAATAACAAAGACAGGTATGAAAGGTAGAAGAGGCAGAAGCACCTACGTGGGCTTCGCCGCAGCCCCCCTTAACAAGTTGCTTGAAAGATTGAATAAGGTAATAGAGGAGAAGAGGTTGATGATGTAATGAATGAGAATAAAGTTAAGATGGAGGAGGTTCTTGCCAGCAAGGGTCGCATTAAGATACTTAAGGCAATAATAAGTTCAGGTGAAATTAACTTAACCCAGATACTTCATATGACGGGACTGAATTACAGAGCTGTGATTCACCATATAAATTTCTTAGTTAGAGCGGGGCTTATCGAGGAACTAAGAATAGGTAGGGCTAGAATATATAGGCCGAGGTGGATTGATCCGAGAATAAAACTGCTTGAGGAGTTATTGAGTGAATATTAATTCAGCAGAAAATTTGCTAGACTCACTTCTTGAAGAAGGCATCGAGACCTTTTCCTTTGACCTCTTTTTTCTTTCTTCGCTTTCGAGTTTTCTTCTCAGCGGTGTTACTGCTAATTTCTGTCTCATGACGTTTCTCAGGTGGCTTAATATCCTCCTCAGCTTTCCTTGCCGACTCAGTATGTTTTTTCAGAGCCTCCTTGGCTGTTTCCTCCCAAATTTCAGCAGCCATCTTTGATATTACTGCGGCATTTTGTGGGGAAAGGTACTTTATCATGTGCTCGTCCAAATTTAAGCCAGCTGCAAGCCTTGCTGCGTATTCAAGATTACGGTCAAATATTATTTTAACATACGGTAGTACGTCATTCTTTACCTTCCTCTTGGAAGCTAATATGCGGCGACCTATGTTCTCGGCTATCCGTTCTCGTAGCTGCCTCATTTCCTTAGTCCTAGACATGAGCAGAATCTTTTGCGGGAATTGGTACCTAATCCATTTGTATCTAGCTCTAGGATCGTTAATTATAGAGAGTGCTACCCCTGCAGTCATTAATTCTATAGCGTATGGTAGTAGATCCCAAGATCCGCTCCTCACTATCCGTCCGAAGAATACGTCGGCGCGCGAAAGTTTTTCGTATGCCCTCCATAAGTCCTCCGGGTCAGTGATTTGAAGTGGTAAGTTCTCGTTAATCCACTGCATTAACTCATCGGGTGATAGATCCGTTTGTGATGCTGCCTGCCGTGCTTGCCAAGCGTACTTAGAGATGAATATCTTACGCACGACTTCGTAAGGAGCGTAGACTCTATCACGGTACCTAAGTACCGCCTTACATACCTTCAGCGTTACCTTGCCGAACCCCTCAGCTACGGCCTCTAAGTCATTTATTGCTGAGCGTAAATCACCCTCAGCTCTTTCAGCTATGAAGTTAATTGCATCCTCTTCGCACAGTATTCCTTCGAGTTCACATATCCTTCTTAAGACCCTCTTAACGTCGGTCTTAGTGAGCCTCCTGAAGTTCACTATGAGAGATGCGTCCCTTATAGGCTTTAGCTTCTGCTCCCATGCATTATTAGCGGTCATCACTACAGGATTCTTGGTTATTTTAATTAGGTCAAGTATAGCCTGTATAGCGCCCTCATCAGCTAGCCTCGAGAGACCGTCCACCTCATCAAGCAATATAAGTTTCCCTCGACCAGTAAGTCCACGCTGCGTTGCTGCGACTTTAGCTATTCTCTCTATATCAGTTGCTCTCCTATAGTCGCTGGCGTTCATTTCTACTAATTCGTAGCCGAATTCATTAGCTAATGCCTCCACGAGGGACGTCTTACCGCATCCTGGAGGCCCGTTGAACAGCGCGGCTTTCTTTATCGGATTGCCTGCAACCCAACTTTTTATCCATTTAAGTGTTACAGCCTTTGCTTCATTTTGATTCACGACATCGTCAACACGTTTCGGTCTGTACTTTATCACCCATGGGAGTCTAGGCATGATTGAGGCACCTTTTGCTGCCTAAAACATTATTTTTGCTTCCTCCTCAGGTTTTTACCTAACATTGCTATCCTCGCTAATAGTGTATTCAGCTGAATCTCATCGTCGGCCCCCTCCACGATCCTGAACTGTATTTCTCCTATATAGTCAGCAATATCCACTCTTACAGGCTCTGGTATGTCAAGTTCCGAACTGAAGATTTCCCTGTGCATCTGTTTAACTATGTCAGTTCCTGAGAGACCGTAAGTAGCCATTAAGTTTCTGAGCATATTTCTTGCCTTAAGGAAGTTGCCCTGAAGTGCCGTCTTAATCATTTCTCTGACTTCCCTCGGATGGGCCAGGCCAACAACTTTATATACGTTTGCGACAGTTACTTCACCTAGCGCGGATGATGACTGGAGTATGTTTATGGATCTACGCATGTCCCCTTCGGAGATGTCGTAGATGGCTTCAAGGGCGTCTTCATTACACTTGACTCTCTCCTGATCACAAATCCACTTTAGCCTGGCTATCACGTCTTCCTTCCTTAGAGGCACGAACCTAAATACGGCACATCTAGACTGTATTGGCTCGATTATTTTACTCGGATAATTGGCTATCAAAATAAAGCGTGTTACCTCAACGTACATCTCCATAAGCCTTCGCAACGCTTGCTGTGCGTCAGCAGTCATATTGTCTGCTTCATCTAACAGGACTATCTTGAATGGTATGTTCGCTGGCAATTTACTTCTGGCGAACTCCTTTACTTTTGTTCTAATTACATCGATGCCCCTCTCGTCTGAAGCGTTTAGCTCAAGCATGTACATTCTATAATCTTCACCATACAAATCATGAGCAAGGGCATGAGCAGCTGTAGTTTTACCCGTTCCGGGCGGCCCGGCAAATAGCAGGTGCGGCATGTTCTTCTCTTTTACAAATAACTCTAACCTACGCACTATTTCTTCTTGATTGACTATTTCCTTGAGGCTTCTAGGCCTGTATTTCTCAGCCCATAATAACTCTGCAAGAATTTTCCTAGGCCTTGCTGACGACAGAGTTGATCACCTAAGAAATAGATTACGCTACCTGATTAAAAATAGATTCATCGTTGCATTACTCTTCTCTCTATCGTTTGGGTTCAGCAATCCTCTTGATGACAGTAGCTTGCGCAGCATTACCGTTAATTCTGGTTATTCTAATTCTAACTTTCTCTCCTGGAACGGCTTTCGGTACAACTATTCGAACCCCACGATAATGAACTACGCCACGACCTAGTTCATCCATTTCGTTAATCACTACATTTACTTCATCGCCAACCTGCAGGGATCTCCTGACGCCTCGCTCTTCTCTATGATATATGCTGAAACGCTGGACATCTACACTATAAGGGTTAGAATACCGTCTATACCTAGTCATTCAATTCACACCCGGCTACAGGAAAGGTCTTCAAGTCAGTCACGGCATTCCCTTGACTTTAGGGTTAAAAAGGTTGCTGTAGGTATTCTTCAAATACCTCCTGAGGTTACATGCAGTCATATTAAGAGTATTAAATACTTAGTATACCTAGGTTAAAATAGGGGTATGAAGGTGGAGACCATAGTAATTCACCTTACATACAGTAAGGATCTCATTGCAGAGATAAGTATGTATGACTCCAAGGGTAAACTAGTGAGAAGGTTGCAGGGCCCCTCAAGATTATCCATGGACTTACAAAGATACTGTGAATTACTTCTAATCTCAAAATATGCTCATAAGTGTGGGGGACTCATAGTTATTAAGTGTAGGCAGGGTGTTGATATTTGAGCAACACGATTAATGTCTTAGAGGAGAATACTCGTAGCAGGACGGGTAAACATAGGAGGAGGGTCCTATTTTACGTTCTTAAAGGGAAGTGTGAGGAACTTAAATATAGCGTGGTAAGGAAAGAGAGGATTAAAGGCCTTTACGCTGTAGGTGATGCGTTTAAAGAGACTATCAAAATTCCGGAGGATGCTGTAGTGGTCGTTCTAGATGTTAGGTTAAATAATAGAGGACATGTAAAAGGGGAGGTTAAGGTAATTGATTCTAAGGGAGTAATTTTAGGCGAAGCGGTTTACAGGAAATTGAAGGTACGTTTTAAGTATTTAGCTGGTAAGGATGTAGTGGATTTCGTTAAGTGTGTCTTCAGGAAACTGAGATTACCGGTGAAAAAGTATGCTATCATCACCAACAGGGGAGCTTAAGTCAGTAAAGGATAGGATGATTAAGGCATTTAGTGAAGCAGGTTTCTTTATTTTTTCGAAGCATGAGCATCAGATAGTTAGCAAGATATTACGGCAAAATAACTTACACCATGTGTTAAGGGTAAATGTCTTAGATCCTAGAAAAGGGTTATTCATAGTGGAGGTAGATCCCAGAACCTATGTAATGAAATGTCATGATAAATGTATGACAATGGATATTCTTGATCAACAGTGCTACATAGAATGCAAAGAGAGTAATAAACTATCCATACTCAAAGAGGTTATTCTAAAACTAAGTAATGAGGAGAAGAATAACATCAATTCAAGGTCTTCATGAAATGAGCTAGGTGAAGAAAATGGATCTTAAGCAAGTAATACTCGTCAGAACGGACATTAGGATGAGTCGAGGAAAGCTAGCTGCGCAAGTAGCGCATGCTGCAGTTGCGGCAGCCTTTGAAACCTATAGATTAAGACGAGAGTGGTTCGATAAGTGGTTTGATGAAGGTCAAAAGAAAGTTGTCCTAAGGGGTGGTGCGGAGGAGGATCTTCTTTTCTACTACAATAAAGCAAAAAGTATGGGGTTGCCTGCGGTTGTCATAAGAGATGCTGGCCATACGGAACTTCCTCCAGGGACATTAACGACCGTAGGCATAGGTCCGGCTCCTTCCGAATTCGTGGATAGAATAACGGGAAGTCTGAAGCTTCTTTGATAAGGGATGAGTATTGTCCGCTTATGAAGTCAGTAGGAATAGCTTGGATAAATTTGTGGGTATGACTGTCTATGGAAGACCAGAAGTTTACATAGATTCGGGAATTACTTTCAAATTTACGCCAACATCATTTAAGGTATTTGAAGTCGGGGATGATGGGTCAGTAGCATTGCCATTAAGCAATGCTGAGGGGGAGTATATATGTAAGCACAGGGAGTCTGTCAGGTATGTATTGTGTAAGGTAAGTGTCTCAACTAAAGACGCTGTTGACGCACTCATGCGGGTGATAGGTGTGAAGGCGGGTTATGCTGGTTTGAAGGATACTAATGCTTTTGCATGCCAGTACGTGACCGTTAAATGTAGGCCCGGGCTTCATTTGAGGAAAAAATATGTGCTTCTGGACGGTGCTGCCCGCTTCTACTTCAAGGACGTTAGGCAATTCATGATAAAACGTGGTGACTTAGAGGGTAACGTGTTCGAGGTTACCGTAGATAACATTGGTCGTGTGAAAGGGAGTACATTACGCAAAGTCCTTCAAATAGCATCGGTTGCGCCTTTCCCTAACTTTTATGGATATCAGAGATTTGGAACCAGGAGACCCGTATCTCACATTATTGGGCAGAAGCTCCTAGAGGGAAGCTACGAAGAAGCTGTTGATGCCCTATTAGCACCTGTAGCAATAGATAGGGAATCATGGAGGGTGTTGAGGGCAAGGAGAGCTTACGCAAATGGTTACTTAAAAGAATCCTACAAACTATTCCCGAAATCTTTTCGCTTGGAACGCCGAGTGCTGAGAGCTATTATGCGTGGCAAAACATTTAAAGAAGCCCTAATGACCCTAGGCCAATGGTACTTAAGGTTCTTCATTGAAGCATATCAGGCTTACCTGTTTAACCTTGCATTAAGTAAAGCAATAGCATATTCGGATGGGCTAGATAATTTAGTATCTAGATGCGAGGTGTTTCCTTTACCTAAGCCAGGGTTAAGCAAGGATGAATGTACGCGCTACATCATATCAATAATGAAGGAAGTAAGCTTCAAGGCCCCCAGTGAGTTCAGGAAATTCTTGCGTAGCGGAGCGAGAGAAACATACTTCAACGTTCGTAACCTAGCTTGGGAAGTAATTAATGAGGAGAAGCTTTCATTACGCTTTACGTTACGTCCAGCGACGTATGCTAGTGTACTGCTCCGTGAACTCCTGAGAGAAGGATTAAAGCTAACTTAGATTCCCGTCCTAATTCTAACATTCATGCCTGTTATCCTAGAAAGTATGTCCTCTAACACAGCAGTATTTGCTGGAAGGTATCTGCTGTCTGACCTAGGTATTCTCACAATATGCTCGACAGTTCCGTCAGGCAACCATAGGGTATTCACGCCAATAACCCTTGCTGGGTACATGAGTTGCCGTGCTATTTCACGCAGTTCTCCGTGAGCTTTATTGATAACTCTCACCTTAGTATTCAATCTTTCACTTAATGCCCTTCCTAATCTCCCAAGCGTTCTTGGATGGATATTTGAGTCTGCGGCCTCTATGATGAGTACTAACATGTTACGGGTCAGTATAGACTTAACATACTTTGCATCCTTAAGAAACTTAAAGTCAGGTCTTTCCTCTAAATTCAGTAACTCTCTCATAACATCTACTTCGTACTTTTCTACCTCTCCACTCTCCACTAGGCGCTGACATCTAGGACACAACACACCCGTCCGCACGCATACATGATCTAGCGGTATCTTCACTTCGTATCAACTCGCCACTCAACTTTGTTTTCACTAACCACACTTGGATCTAACCTTTAAACCTTTCGCGTTTTATACTTGCCTAAAGGGGGTAAGGTAAGGCTTTAAAGTTTCTCAGCTAACCTAAGGGCAGGGTGAGGTGAGAGAATGCCTATAACGGATTCGAAGTTGCTAAAAATCGTTGAAGCAAGAGTGCTGAATAAAATGGTTTGCCGTAAATGTGGGGCCCTGAACCCCATGGGGGCTAGAAAGTGTCGCAGATGCGGAAGTAAGGACTTGAGGCCTAAGAGAAAGAAGTTAGGCAGGTAATCCGTATAGGCCCTTCTAATGTTTTATTCCTAGTCTTTACATAGAGATTCCCGAATCTTTAAGCCTTTTAATTATTAATTTAGACTCGTATTCATCGAAGAGGGAAAGCCTCTGGTGAAGTAGTCCCTTGTGTATCTTGAGCTTTCCGCTCTTAATTAAGTCAGATAGATACCTGAGATCTTCTAAGTCTTGGTCGCGGCCGGCCTTAGCCTTTAGGACTAGGTAATCCTCAACATGTATTACCCTCATATTAACACCAGCTACAGATAAGGTTTCAGCGTCATCAAGTATCTCCTGAGGTACGTAAAAGTCGTAAATATTCTCATGTAATTCAACTGTGATCTCCTCACCATTAACAGGGCACCTAAGCTGAGGACCGCCCCACTCGTTCTGACCTAAGAGACACTCGAGGCTTTCCGCAGCACTAAGCACTTTGTCTTCGTCAAAGGACGGCATTATGCTTGTAGTAAATAAATCTACGTCATCCTCTAATTCATGGAAACCTAAACGTAGCATGTACGCAGTACTACCTATTACAACACCATCTATTCCATGTTCACGTAACTGTGCTATTACCTTTGCTAGGGACTTCCTACTGTATCCCATTTACACCACCCGTGCGCAACCCTACGTACCTTCACTAGCAGGAATTAAACTTTATAGCCCACGCAAACACGACTATCACGGGGCCGGGGTGGCCGAGTGGTCTAAGGCGGCGGGCTGCAGTGGTGCGTGTGGGCCCGTAGTAACCCGCTCTTCCGCGGGTTCGAATCCCGCCCCCGGCTCCAAAACTCAAGTTCGTAACCCTTCTTTCCCTAGCTTTGTTTTTGATACCTTCTGCTTCTGTAAGGTAGCAGAAATTGCATTAACGAGTATGATAGACCTAATCACGTAGTTTTACGAAAGTCACGGTGTTTCCTTAACTGCGAGTTGCCACTGTCCAACGAATATATTGTGCCCAGATCTACAACATAGTACTTCCCGCTTGACTGGTCGTATATTACATCACTGCGATGTTCGTTTGCGACGCTTATGAAATCCTCTACATCATGAAGTGTTACCTCTATAGTACTTGTGCTATCTACTGTTCCTTTGATTAATTTGCCCTTAAGGCGCTCTCTCAAGATTTCTTCGAGATCTCTTTTTTCTTCTGTTCCTCGCCGTAGCAGTAATCCTATGGATGTTGCTGTAGCTATCCCTAATACTATAGTGAGTGGCAGTAGTGTAGCCCTAGCTGACGTTGTAGGTACTATGAAACCCATTACATTTACGGTTGTTGGTGACTTCATTAATGTTGAATCTTCCTTTACGTCCCTTAGACCTTTGGTTATTACGTAAGTTCTTCCATCATCATTGATCTGGAGTATTACGGTGGGAGTCATTCTTGTACGCAGTGTTCTGTCGGGTAATATAGTTTCAATTGATGTATCCATCCTTATCGTTACGTTGTGCTTATCCTGCCTAACACCTATTTCTTTCTCGATTATCGTGATGTCTCTTAACACTTTAGTGAAGTTTATGTTTACACACGCGATAAGGCTTTCCTCTTGATCGTCTCTGCGTAATGTTTTGCTGAGGTTCAGGGCTTTTTCCCAGCCTTCACTTTTCAGTGTCGCAACAGGCGATGTTTTGTAATTGTTACTAAGTGCGGGTGGATCTGACTTGGTATTGTATAGGAAGCATATGTTCAGCTCCTTTATCAGTCTAGTGTAAAGAGGTTCATTGTTTCCCACCGTACTTTTATTGCCGTAAAGCAAAGAGGGCTTAACTGAAGCGTTGTACGAAACTTCAACAACATGTTCTACTCTATAGTTGTTGACCGTATATACCTTGTATTCAGGTGTCCTATATGCTAGAACTAAGTTCACTAACGTCAGTGCGAGTAGCACAGGTAGTATTATTGAACACGCTTGTGCGTATTTAGTTATGCTTCTTTTTACCAAAGTTTCATGACCTCCGATTCTAGCATGAGGGCATACAGAAGCACCGTGAGTGATATGAGTAGTGCAGACATTGTGGAGAATCCCCCAACACTCTCTGTTAGTAGCACTACTGGCAGGCCTAATGATGGTATTTTAAATGACATCTTCCCCATTACGTATTCTCGAGGTACTGGGTTGGGATCTATATCATCATTAGCGTCTCCTTTGAAAACGTAAAGTATCGTTCCATTATTACCCATAGTTACACCGACGATCCTGTGTATAACTAGGGACCTCTCCCCAACATAAACGGCTATTGTGCCATTTTGCAGGTTTTGCGTTGGTGTAACAACTACTATATCCCCTACATTGAGCGTTGGGGTCATGCTGCCGCTAGTGACTACTGTTAATCTCCCCCCAGTAACTAAAAGGAATAACATTCCTCCAGCTATGACGATGTTAAACGCAGTCATTGCTACGTGAATTACCCTCTTCAACATCCCTGCGCGTTTACTTAAAAGTGAATCGTAAACCTCTCTAAAGCTCATACGTTTACTTCGTATTGCCCATAGTATCACTAGCTGAAGTAATGACGTCAGTATGTATGCTAGGGGCCTGACATGACCCTGTTGAACAGGGAGAACGGGCATGATGAATATGTAAGCCTTAACTAATGACATGTAGACTACTGGAAAGATCGCGCCGCCAATATATGCTAGTGCAGTGAGGACAGCACTCTCCACTAGTAGCGGAAATAATCTGTTAACAATGAACTGTACAGTCCCTCCTGTGGTTAGTGGAAGGAGTGAAAGTAACCTAGTTATGGGAACGTAGGCTAAAGCCATGACGATGGTAATCACGATAATTAAGAGTGCCCGTTTTCTGGAACCACATAGCTTATCAATACGGAAGGTGAGGGTCGTACGCAAGCTTTCAAGGGCTACAATCATGGGTAAGGTTCTCAATATGTTGATCACGATGTTAGTAATGCTTACTGAAAGTAAGTTAAGCCCGAAGCCTAAACTTAAGCCAGTAATCACATCAGTAGTAAAACGTAGTGATAGCAGTATCAAAAGTATCACGAATAACTTATCCTTTATGCTGTTTCTAATCATTATTGTTGATTTTGTTAGCAGCACTGCTGCCAATAGCCAGACAATTGCAGGTACAACGTATGCTGACATCCCTCTTAATTCTGCGAAGGTTACAGAGTAAGCAAGTATTGCTAGAAACGTACCTAGGGTAAATAATACACTTTTCCTCTCCGTGTAGTTACTCAAGTCATACACAGTGCTTCAGTACCCCTTACTTCAGTTTTGTTATCTAAGTATATAAGTTCAAAATATATACATAAACTTACGAGAAAAACGCTATTTCACTTACGGGCCTACATGCTTTGAGTATTTGCTCTTTTATACAGGGATTGCGGTAGAGGACATTGCACTGTCGTATTCGTTCCACTGTATAGCGTACATTGTTATCGATATCGTGAGGTTAGCGTTTTCTGGAGCATCCTGTAACACTACTATCTCAAGGCTAATGTCAGCGTAATCTCCTGGGTGGAGCTGCTTCCCGAAGTTGTCGCCCCACCATATCAGCACGTCTGGTTTACCGTCGCCCGTGAGGTCTAACCTCATACCGGTGCTGCTCGTGATCTCATAAGTTGTTCGCCCGTGTATCACTACTTTCCATATTTTCAGCGGTATGGTTCCATCATTTTCCACGGCAAAGGCCACGTGAGTGTAGTACCATGGATATCCGTTATGTATCGTTATGTTCAGAGTATCTAGGTCACCGTCCCCATTAGTGTCGTAGAAGTGTGCTGATGTACATCCTACATCCTTTGCATCATCTATTCTCTCTGCACCTATTGATCCGTTAGTCAGGTACGTGGCGTTCCAATCTAAGCTTCCTGTGCCACACTCGTCCTTTATTATCTCGGAGCCCGGCTTGAACCTCCAGTGTAGTTCGCCAGTATTTACGTTCACATTAATTTTCAGGGTTTCGGACCACATAGCTAAGGCTCCTGTTATTATGGCTACTATTAGTAGCGTGTAGGCTACGGGTTTTAGTATGTATGCGTTACTCATTTTTCACACCTATACGCATATTATTGAATATTTTCATTCAAAATTTTATTCATTTTAATTTACCTATTACTCATTAGCGTGGTTTAGTCTCCTGATACCTCGTTCCACTGAGCGAAGACCAGAGTCACTTCGAATGAGTAGCTCTGGTTCTCCTCTGCACCCTGCAATACGTCTACGGTCAGCGTGTATGTCGAATTATCGCCGGGATGTATCTGTGTGCTCTCAGGCTTATCTAAGCTTACGGAGAGCGCTGATGTCGGGTACTCGCCTATACTGCTACTGTACAGCTTTACAGGAATGGACCCTATGTTGTCAACTACTAACGTTATTACTGCGTGATAACCTGGGTAAGCATTTGTTATTGTGACATTTAGCTTAATTACGTCGCCTTCTTCATCGTATTTCTCTGCCTGCACGTAACACTTAGCCACATCCTTACCCTCACTATTGCTGAAGTCCGAATTCGGGATCTGAGGGTCGGCGCCAACGTCATTGCAGCTCCAGTTACTCCACTTAACATCCACTTCGCCGGTGTTCACGTTCACGTTCACCTTTAGGGTCTCGGACCACATCGCAGCTACCGCGCCTATTGAGGCAATAAGTAGCGCGAGTGACGCGAGACTGAAGATTTGTGTTCTATTCATGGCTTTTTACCTGCAAGTATCCTTGAGTGTATATGTGTATAAAGTGTTGTGCAGATATAATTTAGAACAAAAATATAGAGACAACATACAGACCTAAGCTACAGACCTATCCTCCCTAAACCATTAAGCAAGACGTAAGGTAAGACTTAATATCCTGCCTCATTCTAGAGGGTAATGGGGCCCGTCGTCTAGCCCGGTTAGGACGCCGCCCTCACACGGCGGAGGTCCGGGGTTCAAGTCCCCGCGGGCCCACCAAAGGTTTCCTAAGAACCAATACAATAGTGCTAAACCCTTATGGTTTTACTCTAATGAGTTCCTCTGTGAAGAAAGTGATCTATACCTGCATTTTAACCATAAAGCTCAGTGGTTAAGGTAAATTACCTATATAATCTCTATTCATTAAGATATTCAATGGTGATATCTTCATGTGTGCGATGCTAAGAACAGTTCGGAAAACAGCCAAAAAATCCTAGAAAATAAGAAGGCTATTATTGTCGTATTAATAGTCGTTCCCCTGATTACTGCGTCGCTAGTGCTCTCTATTAATCTGCAACCTTACAATAATACAAGCGCGTTACCATATGGGTACCTAAGGAATGAGGATATCAAGCTATTTAGTTCATGCAGTTTAGGACAGATTATTGTCGTAGGTAAGCTAGGACGTATTATCAATGTCACAGCACTAAAGACTATTGGTCGTGTGGACGTGCTACCTAGGTTAAAGGCCGAGTCGCTTACAGGGTTAATAAAAAGCTCGTCTCAGCTCGGCAGTGTCGTTATAGCGGGTTCATCTAAGGAACTGTTTGCCAGCATTGTTAGCGACCATAACCTTTTCGTAAGTCTTTCATCACTGATGACCAAGGGAAAGAGACTAATGATAATTGCGTTCGCTGATGGGGAAGGTAGCCTTCAGAACTTCTACGACGTATGGCTAAAGCTTCTAGGATACAGTTAAATCTACCCCAGAGTTTTTCTAGTTGACACCAGCGTTAGCTTAAAGAACAAAGATCCCTATAGAGCTGTTCCCCTTGATCCCAGGATCTTCAGGGCTACCGCCATCGCTGTTTCCATAGTGCATACAAAGTGGGGCATTGGTACAGGCATCTTTGTAATTGAGAACACCACGAACCCTGTTAGAGACATAGCCCTACTTTCCTGTATCCTCACAAACACCCCTGATGTCGCAAAGGCCGAGGACATAGACGGAAACAGCATTACTAGGATGGAAGGTTTCAGGCTCTTGGGTTATGTTGGTTGGAAGCACTCTACTCTACTGGGCGACCAGTGGGTTAAGACAGAATACTACTATGCTGAAGCCACGTCCGGTGGGAAAACTTACAAGTTCTACCTTGCGTACAACATACACTCGCAAAGAGCATGGGTTATCTCCTCCACATTTGGTGACGTGAAGTTCACTACGGTAACAGACTGGAACACCGACACTTATCCGGGTCAAGTACTATGGGATTGGGGACCTAAAAACCTAGTTTGCGGAGGAACAATTAGCTTCAGTATTTCTGGGCTAAGTGGTATTAGCGCAAGCATATCATACTCAGGGTCTCTGGGTGCCGCCTATTGTTCCTCTGACCTCACAGACCCTGGTACCGGTACAGTTAAAACATACAATGAAAACGTGGGAGTGAATTTGCCCTTCGTAACCTACACAGTAGAGCCTGCCTCCATAGGAGTACTTGATCCTACGAAGCCTTCGGGCACGGAACCAATGATAGTTAATCATAGCTTCGTAGCCAACTACGGTGGCGTAATAAATTACAAAGCGTATCTCTATGACCCAGGACACAACCCTCCAGTCTCTGAGGGCTAATAGATTAATTTTTAACTGTCATTCGTCTATACTTTCTAATTAAAAGAACCACATACAAGTTAAAGGTTAACCTTAAATCCCGCGATATTATGCTGTTATCCGGAGCCGGGTCGTCTAGCGGCCAAGGATGCGGGGCTTTGGACCCGGCTGCATGGGAAGAGCCCCCGTGACCGGGGTTCGAATCCCCGCCCGGCTACCACCTCACACGGTCTATGCGACAGTTCCCTTCGCCTATTAGGGATTAGTGGTTGTCAATAACTTACCCTGCTTCCTGAAAAATTGCCTGTAATGAGTGTTAGTTCATGATAGAAAGGTATTATTCGAAAAACCTTATTGCTCTAACTAGAGTATCTTCTAGAAGTTCCCATTCCTCCTTTCCAAGTATTACTATGCCTGGAGACTTACTGTTTGCTTGTATCTGTGTTACTAGGTTTGAGAGCTGTGAGTGTATTCTTGAGGGTACTATCATTATAGCTGGTAGACCTACGTCTCTAGAGACCGCCACTATTGAGCCCAGGGAGAGAACAGCGTCCGTTAAATTAACATTATCACAGAGAACGTTAATATATACTTCTTGAGTGCTACCGGTCTTTGAACGTATTTCCATGACCATGTTCAATATATGGCGTGCACCGCTTTTTCCGTGACGTACTATTCCTTCCTTAATTTCTACTTCGTCTTTGAGACCTACTGTTTTTCTAATTGAGGACTTTAACCTGGAGGTTTCGATGCATCCGCTTTCCTCTAACATGGTAAGTGCTCTATCTATGTAATTCAGAAATAGTTTTCCTTTCATTGTTACTTGGAACTGCTCTCTCCCATTGCGTTTGACCGTCATTACTAGGTTGGCTTCCATTAATTTCCTTAAAAATTTCTCAAGACTTCTCGAATTCAGGTTCACGTTGTACAGTATGTGCGTCTTTAATGCAAACCCTTGTTTGTCGATAAATTTAAGCATACTTATCATGATGTCGACGCCATTTCTACGCGTGTTCATATTCCAGTTTTTCCTGTAGATTGAAGCCACGGTGATGTGCCCCTGTCAGTAACCTCTTATACTAGAGGGTGTATAATTCTTATGTATTAATTTTACAGTAGAACAGTAATAAAAAAGAACACTTCCTCGGCTTAAGTCTTATCTCCACATAACTCTTCAAGGTGTCCCAGTTTAGAGCTGTTATGTATTACTGAGATTGAGGTACTGAATATTCCAAAACAATGTAAGTATGTATACCGAGTATTACAGTTAGCACATGTATTCCGATTCCCATAAGTAATGACCCGTGAGTTCAGTCTTAGATTCGCGTTAACTATTTTGGCATTTGAAAGTGTGTCTGCAGTCCTCTTCCTGTTACCATATGGGCATGGTTGCGCGTGCTTAAAAACTCGACAGTAGTGCTTACCCTAGCTACCACGCTATCGTGTCTGCCCTAGACACGAAAACCTCTGAGGGCAAACTATTAAGGTGCCAACACCCTCCGTAATTCGCTGCGTCCACTAATTTCGCTTCATCACTGCTACTGGCGAACGTGGTCGTGGCAGGCTATATAGACTCTGAGTGCTAGTTATGTAGTTTTCCGGTACATTTGTGATCGTAAGAAGCAATGCTATCACGATGCATAGCAAGGTGCTACCACTATTCCGGCTTTCATTATGCCGGCTCAGGTCTTAATTGAGAGGACAGACCTTAAAAGTTGTATAATTAACTGCGTTAAAAGCTTGTAAATCCCTTTAGAATAAGTCTCTCCTAGGTTGTCTGAGTGATTGCCTTAAGATCCACAAAGCTATCGCTACTAGTGCAACTGATGGAAGAAATTCCTTAACACCTGGTAGATACACGGCATCCCCTAAGCCAAGATCCGCACGGGTAAAGCCGTCCTCAGAACCGCTAATCACAAGAAGGAGCCTTTTATCTTGAGTAGCTTGAGTAGTCCTTGAATTCAAGCTTTCCGCTTCAGGAAAGCCCTCCGGAACAAGCAATAATACCTCGTCAGGTTTTAGCAAGTCTATAGCGTCCTGAAGACTCGGGAAAACCAAGAAACTCTTTCTTAACTTGTATGCATACCTCATGACTTCAGGAACACCTGTTTGGGCAGCCATACCCGTTATTCTTGACGCTACAAGTACATTCATATCACCCAAGCCGAAAACTACTTTCGCTAGATCTATGAGTCTCTGCGGCGACGCAACGTTATGAATACAAATTACTATGCTATCAAGCACTTCCCTCTCACCTCAATAAATTGAGTATGTGTGAGGCTATAGCTTTAGCCATAGTTGGTGGGACGGCCTCCCCAATTTGGTTATACTGTTCGTCTCTGCCTCCGAGAAATACATGGTCGTCAGGGAATCCCATAAGTCGGGCCTGCTCACGTACCGTCAAAAGCCTATCCTCAAACGGATGTATGAACCTTGAACACCCAAGTATGGTTGGTGCTAATTTATGAGGGTGTAACCGGATCAAGTTTGGTAACCGACGACCTCCAGCGCCTTCATAAAGTACTACTGAACTTCCCCAACGCAACCTAGTTACACGCTTAAGCTTCCTCTTACTTAGCCTAGGAGGTCTGTCGTGATTAGGTATTATAGGGTCCTCCGACGGTTCTGGCAAGTCACGTATGGCTTCCCAAACACTTATCTTACGATGTAGCTTCTTAGGCCTTAAGGGCACGTTCGATGCAAACAGCCTAACCCTGTGAGAAGGGGTTCCATAGTCTTCAGCCCGTAGAATATTAAAAACAACATTAAAGCCTGCTCTTCGGAATTCATCCCTAAGTGCTGCCTTAAGGTCACCGTCGAGGAGAGCCGGAACATTTTCCATAACAAATACCTTTGGCTGAAGACATTCAACAAAGCGTATGAACTCCAGGACAAGTTGCCCTGCGGGATCCTTATATAACCTATCTAAAGGTTCTTTTCTCCTCGCCGGGTTGGCACCAGTAAAGGGTTCGCAGGGAGGGGAGCCTATTACTATATTGGGCTGTCTGCTATTCAGTAAATAAAGCAGGTCATCGCAAGATAGGGAGCGTATATCCTCTGCGAGAGCTATGGCATCACTAAAGTTACCGGCGAATGTCCTGGCAGCAGCTCTATTATTATCTATAGCGAGAACTGTTGTAAATCCAACGTCCTCAAAGCCTCGAGAAAATCCACCGCCTCCACAGAACAGGTCAACTACTAAGTAGTCGCTCCTCATGCGATATTTCCTCTTCAAGCTCCCTTACAATCTCGCGTAGTCTCTCCTTAAAGTACTCATTATCCTCAGCCACTAAGTCGCTCCCGCAACGCGGGCATTTGAAGTCTGTTTCCATGGCTTCATCGAAGGTCAGTCTAACTCCATCAACAGGGCATGTGAAGAACGTGTTACTTTCCTCGTACCTTAACCGCTCTTTGAGCTTGTTTAGCACCTCTTTCTTACGCTGGAGTAGTACCTGATTAATCCTAGCAGTGTCTATCTTCCAGAAGTATATGTAGCGGCTGTCCTCGGGATTCCTGGTCTTGCGGTACGCCACTAGCCCAAGGTTATGAAGTTCGTAAAGCGCTCGCCTTACATCCTGTTCATTTAATTTCGTTTTTTCAATGATCTCTGTATCAAGCATTTCATCTCCACTACTCATTAAGGCTTTGAATACTTTCTTCCCCGCTTCCCCAATGTAGTTCTCAATGAACCTTAGCAGGTCATTGATATTCTTGTCCTTCCCCTTTCCTGTCACACATAGTCACCTTCTTACCTTTAGGTGATGGCTCGATACATATCTTCGCATCAGAAAAAATAAAGTGTAGTTCACGGCCCTCAAACAGTCTATCGAGGAATATTGCTAGTGCAGCTACCTCAGAGTGCGGCTGGTGACCTATAGCAACATTAAAGTCAGCGATGTCGTAAAAGAACCTCGGTACCTTTGATGCCCCAACAACTACTAGGATATCGCGGGGATCTCTCCTGATATAATCAATAACGTCGTCTATGTGGAGACCATACATTGTTAAATGAACAATGATGCCACCTCTATCTTTCCATTTCCGTGCGTATTTCATCGAGTTAACACCCGAGATCACGTAGAAGCTCTTACGTCCCCACTTCTCGCAAATACCCTTAATTTTCGAAACTACTTTCTCGTCTATGACATCCCCTATGACCACTCCATCAGCCCCGAATGCCCTAGCAACCAAACCAACGTGTGTTGTAACGCGTTTATCTCTCTCAGGCCGATGCCCTATCCTAAGGACGTATACTTTTCTCTCCCCAACTTCAATACTCATTGTGGTTTACCCTTCTGCAGGTATTTCCGAAGTTAGGGATCGTGTATAATCTCTACATAGGTTTGAGGATTGCAAGTATTTATAAACGGTCTTAAGTAGGGCATTGATGCCGTATCCCTTCAGAGCAGAAATCGGTGTGACATGCCATGACCAGTAGTAGTGCTTTGAGAGTAGGGAATTTACATCCTTAACGAGCATACTAACGTCGTCGACCACATCGACCTTGTTTAGCGCCACGATTAGTGGCTTACCCACATACCCTATGCGTCTTAGGGTGTTAAGCGATGAAAGGAGCTTCCTGTATAGGAGAGAGGGATTCTCGGAGGAGTCTAAAACTAGTATGGTGAGATCTGAAAACGCTATCTCCTCCAACGTAGCGTAGAAAGCTTCTATTACCTCGTGAGGGACGTCGCGTATGAACCCTACCGTGTCAACGAATATAACGCGTTTGCCATTCAGTAAGGTAGCCTTTGATTTAGGGGTAAGAGTAGTGAACATCTCAGGCCCCACCGGCTTATGTTCAGATGTGATTCTGTTAAACAAAGTAGTCTTACCGGCGTTGGCGTACCCTGCTATAGCAACATGTTGCATACCTTTTCTGGTTCTTTGCGACCTAGCTAAAGTCCTACGTGCTCTTAATTCCTCTAACTCTCGCTTTATTTTACTGAGCCTTCTCCTCATGTGCGTATAGTAAGCATCAACAGCGTACCTTCCAGGACCCATAAAGCCTGGTAGCTCTCCCATTTTAGCTCTTCTGATCCATTCCTTAATGAGAGGTAACTTATGTAGTATGTCAGCCATCTCTATCTGTAGCTTAGCCTCCTTGGATCCTGCATGCGCTGCGAAGATCTCCAGTATAAGACCTACCTTATCCTTGACATCGACTCTCAAATTTCTCATTAGGTTCACTACCTGACGAGGTTTCAGAACATCGTAAACATAGAGAATATTGACTTTGTACTCAAGGGACTCGAGTTCCCGTTTGAGCTGTTCCAACTTACCTTTTCTTACGTAGGATCTGTTATCAACTCTGTAATTTCTCCTAAGACTCACTATCTTAATGACATCTACGTCATTCAAGCACCTTATGAGCGCTAATGCTTCCTCAAGGTCATCCTCGCGTGATATTAGCACGGCTCTTCTGTGAAGCCAATTCATTATTCCTTACTTCCCCTCCTTCTTATGGAAACTATGTCTCCTAGTGTGAGTTCCTTTGAGGGACTACCTACTCTGTCCAAGGATCCGGTAAAGTCACTGTCAACTATAGGTTCAAGTAACTTAATACCTAGTACTTTCTCCAATTTCATAGCTAATTCTATGGTGGGGGTTAGTCTGCCTGACTCTATCCTCTTTATAACATTCTCACTTTCCCTCACAGCTTCGGCGAGGGTCCTTTGTGTCCAACCCAGTCGCTCTCTAGCTTCTCTTACCCGCTTAGCGTAATCCTCTACAACCTCGTAGTTTTCAAGCCTTAGCCCCCTTCGTACAGGTCTCCTTGCAGCCCTTGTGGCACTCACTTTCTTAGTAGTTGCGCTCTTAACTTCCGCCCTCACAGCTCGTTTTGCTACTCTTGAGTAGCATTGCGGGCATAAGACAAGACGAGCACCCTCAATATACACTACCTTAGAATCTCTCCTCCTCATCGGACGGCCGCACATCTCACAGTGTATTATATCAGGTTTGGGGCTCACGATATCAGCCTTCCCTAGGATCATATGCCGGCCTCTAGGCTAATATAGCTTAGTTACTCCAAACTTAAGAAACTCTGGTTATTATGGCCCTTAGTATTTTAGGTTTTCTAGCAACATACTTAATAGTGGTGGGTGATTTGTCGGACGTTGACTTCAGTGTGCGTAGGCGCGGTGTAACAGATTATGTGAAGTACCTTGAGATGCGTGTACAGGAACTTGAAGCTGAGGTTAACTACTTACGTAGCGAGCTCGGCTACTACAAACGTGAAATAGAGAAGTTGATGTCGACCCCACTTATTGAGGGCACACTCCTTGAAGTGTTGCCTGACGGTAGGGCCATAGTAAAGAGCACAACGGGTCCCCACTTAATTGTCAGCGTTTCAGGGGAGGTAGACAAGACGCAGCTAAGACCTGGGGCGAAAGTAGCGTTAAATCAACGGGGCTCAACAATAGTTGAGATACTGCCTAGCAGGGAAGATCCTTATGTTAGAGGAATGGAAGTCATCGAGAGACCCTCGGTGCGGTACTCCGATATTGGCGGGTTAAAGGAGCAGATACAGGAGATACGTGAGGTTGTGGAGCTTCCTCTGAAGCACCCAGAACTTTTCCGTGAGCTGGGTATTGAGCCGCCTAAGGGCATTCTACTCTACGGACCCCCGGGTTGTGGTAAGACCCTCCTAGCTAAGGCGGTTGCTGGCGAAACTAACGCCACCTTCATAAGCTTGGTGGCGTCAGAACTTGCACAGAAGTTCGTTGGTGAGGGTGCACGGATAGTTAGGGAGCTTTTCGCGTTTGCTAGACGTAAGGCGCCGGCCATAGTGCTAATCGATGAAATCGATGCCATAGCATCTAAGAGAATGGATATGGGTACTAGCGGTGAGAGGGAGATACATAGGACATTAACTCAGCTACTAGCCGAGCTGGACGGTTTTGACCCCCTAGATAACGTTAAGGTGATAGCAACCACTAACAGGCTAGACATACTAGACCCTGCCCTATTAAGGCCCGGGAGATTTGATAGGGTCTTAGAGATACCGTTGCCAGACCTAAAGGGCCGTTGGGAGATCTTCAAAATACACACTCGTAAAATGAAAATAAGCAAAGATGTTGACCTAAAAGAACTCGCTAGGCTAACAGAAGGGGCCACGGGTGCTGATATAAAGGCCATATGTACCGAGGCAGGTTACTCAGCACTCAGGAATAACAGGAGGCAAGTAACACAGGAGGACTTCCTGTATGCCATAAAGAAAGTATTGCACGGCAGGTACCGCCCTTACGGCCCAAAAGAAGGGTTTAAGCCCCGCCAGAGGAATACGCAAGCGGTGGTTTAGGGGTCTTGTATAAAGTTAGGAAAGCAAAGCCCTTAGAGTTAAGGCGGCTAAGAGCGGTACTAGAGCATCAGCTTGGTGTTAGCGGTGTAGGCGAGAAAGTCTTTCCCGAAGGAATACTCCTGAAGATCTCGAGAAATACAGGCAAGATTAGGGAAATCTTAACGCCTTCCGGAGAGGTGATTGCCACGGTCCTAGCCTCAACGTACACATTTAATCTGAGGCTACCAGCAGCCAAGATAATTCACGAAACAGTACCTCCGCCTAAGTTAAGAGTAGTCATAGCTAATGAGATAGCAAAGGATCTGGTAACGTATGGTAATTCTGCGTTTGCAAAGCATGTCTTATATGTTGATGAGGACCTAAGGGCAGGTTCGGAGGCACTTGTGGTAAACGAAAACGATGACCTGCTTTGTGTTGGTAGGCTAATTCTTTCCCCCGACGAGATAGTACACTTTATAACTGGACCAGCTGTAAAGCTTAGGGAGTGTGTGAGGTAATGTCGAAAGCCAAGATATACATCTATGAAGAATATAATGATATATTCAAAAATAAAAGGCCATGGACCCTAATAACAGGGTTCCCAGGGTTTGGATATGTTGGAACCATAGCGACAAGGTACCTGGTATCCAAGTTAAAGGCCGCGAAGGTTGGAGACGTGGTTACGAAGTACATGCCTGACTTTACTGCGATAGAGGAGTATGGTCTCATGACGCCATACGAAATATTCGCATGTCCCGGCAAGGATCTTATGATACTCGTTAATAATACCTTGCCTCAGCCTCCAGAAAGAGTCATATATGCTGTAAAATTTGCCGAGTGGTTCCTTAGTGTAGGCGGTAAAAAAGCAATACTTGCTGGCGGGCTTAACTCAAAGTTTCGGGAAGGGGAGGAAGAATTTAGGTGGATATGCGTAAATAACTGTGGATGGACTTTCAGCGAGCCTCAAATGGAAAAGGGACTCTACATAGTGGGTCCGCTTGCCACGTTCTTCACGATATTTAACATCATGAAAATACCAACGCTCTTAATTTTCCCGTATACAGAACCAAGTAAGTATGATCCAGGAGCTGCAGCAGTGTTCGTGAGAAAAGTTAGCGAATTATTGAACTTGGACATCAATATTGAGGACTTACTGCAGTACTCGAAGCTAGTGGCTGAGGCAGAGGCGGCGCTAGAAGAAGCTATAAAGTCATCAAGGAAGGAGGAGAAAGGTCCGAAGCCATATATGTAAGCTCCAATGGTTCTAATCTAACTTAATGCACTGAACATAGTTACTCTTTTCGCAAAACTCAAGAACTTCTCTGCATGTATCGATTTCCTCAAAGTCTGAGGCATATACAAACTTAACATGCGCTTGAGCATTCTGCGCTACCTTGAACATTCTCCATAATGTGCCACACATCATATTAATTATGTCTAGTTCTGGATGTAAGGGCGCTTCGAATTGTGAGTATGGATAAGTTTCATCGATATCGTAGGGCACAATGTCGAAGAAGGGAACGTAGAAAAGTATAGTATGCTCGTCTGTGATGTCAATATCCTTTAACATATTCTTGAAATGTTCGGCATTATGGAAGGGTTTTACAAAGATGTTAGCCGGAACCAGTACTATATTACGTATGGTTCTGTTCTCTATTTTCTTCAGTATCTTCTCAATGACTCTTTTCCTGTGTCTTAGGAGTTCTGGCCTAAAGTATGAGGTTTTGTCATACAGGAATAGTCCCCTAGACTTACCCCTTATCACAGGATCTAGTCTCTCAATCCATTTAACGTATTTAATCACATGATTTAGGGCCTCCCTAACATAAGGATGGGTACGTGCTCTTTCCTCTATCAGTTCCCATAGTCTACCTTCCCTTATGGCCTCCTTTATCCTACGCATCTCCCTGGCTATGATATAAAGGTTGTGAGTAGCAATTAGCCTAATGCGTTCCTCACGGGGCATCTCGAGGATTTCCTTGGGCTCGTACTTACTACATACAGGACATTCACAGGGTAAGTAATCTAACTCATTTATCCTATAAGTCCCGTGCTCTGTTATGTATCGGCCGTCACGGGCATATAGTATGTAGGATGCAGAATCGAAACTATCTATACCTAGCGCCACCATAAGCGGCATTATTATTGGGTGTCCCCCGCCAAAGAGATGCACGGGTTTGTCATGTGGTAGGCATTTCTTAGCAGTAGCCACCATGTCAACTATCTTCCAGAACTCATATTTCTCTAAGACTGTGACAGGGGATCCGATGGCGTACATTCCATATTCATTCAAGGATGAAGCAGCTGTTGCAGACCTCGCAACTAAATCTATGTAAACTCCTCCCTGTATTGGTAGCACCCATAACGTTTTGCTTTGCTTTATCATACCTGCTACAGCCCTAGCTCTTCGGAGTGTCTCCTCCACGCTCATTAGTGCTTCCTCGTAAGTGGAATCATCTCTTGTAGGGATATCAGCTATGACTGCTATGTCGGATCCTATCCTATCCTGAAACTCAACTATCTTAATAGGGTCTATTTTAATCCTTTCCTTACCATACATCAACAACTGATAAGCGCCTGAGTCAGTCATTATGACGCCGTCATAACCTACTATCTTATGAATACCTACTTTAACAGCTTCATCGCCGAGGCGTTGCATTATTATGAAGGCATTAGTAATTATCTGGTTGAACCCTATCTCACGAATCTTCTCTACAGTGATGGATTCCCTAGTTCTAAAGGGATTTACGACGGGAAAGAACGCCGGTGTTTCAATAGTCCCATTCTTTGTGCGTAACTTCCCTATGCGTCCAGCTAAGTCCTTATCCTTTATCTCAAAGCTCACCTTTATATCCCAAGGTCTCCGTGATATTTCACTAATAACATTAAGCTTATCGCAAGAACAATCTGGAGGGAAAAAGGATATCATCTTCGTTATTTTCGCTTCTTTTCCTCCATATATTCTTCCCACACGCTGTATATCTTACTGGCTAAACCTCCCGAACCCTCCACACCATTAACGCTTACTTTGTACCTGTCATAGATCATGACCGTTCCTGCCTCTTTAAGTACTCTCACGGTTCCGGGGGGAAGGTTTAACTTAGTCTGTATTATATGTGCGAATTCCTCCGGATCAAAGAGGGGTCTTTCAGCAGAGATTATTTCAGATATCCTATTACCGTTTATGAAGACCTTGTAATACTTCTCACCGTCACTACATTTCGCGTCCTGAAGAACTAAATGCAACGTTAATCTATCACCAGCGTCAATCCCTACGAGTTTTCCCTCGTAAATTGTTCCATCGACAAGTTTAACTGTTACAACGCTTCCAACAATACCTGCAAGTTCCGATATCAGATTCCTTATAGCGGTCTGAACACTCATGACCTATACCTAGTGGTGTAGATTACTTTTTCCGAATTTAAGCTTATTTTAAATCTTATATCCGTGTGTGACACATAGTCTTCTCAGCTTCCTAAAGTCCTAATCTTAAGGTATACCTTATCCATAATGGAGAAAGCGTTGCACAGGTCCTCGCTTTCGGATTCTATAACTAGTAGGAAGCCCCAAAGGGAAACCAATAGTTTGTGAATAGTCTTTGGCTGTAGTTCCTTAAGCAATTGCTTTTTCTTACTCATTATGTAGCCCCATATTACCAAGTCTCTTCCTTCCTTGTATTGCGGTTTTTCACGACTTAGGGTCAGTTCTACGGTTTCACCTTCATTGAAAATCACGAGATCTTTCACTAGATCCATGCTTGCCTTAACGTCTCCGCAATCGATAGTTATTATGAAGACTTTAGGTATCTTTGATCGCTCTATCTTACTTATCTTTCCCTGAAGCACAACTTTACCGTCGCTTATCTCCATAATCAGGCACCTACTTACCTAGATGTATTTCACTTTTTAAGCTAAGCCCTAGTGTGGGGAAGCCGATGCGTGATAGCGACATCTTATGCTATGCTGTGAAGTCTAAGACTTCAGAGGAGGTCATAGTGGATTTCATGCCTATTATCAGGGGGTTCTTGTCAGCATGTCCGGAGGGTGAAATTGAAACGAGGTCAGTATTTTCAACATATGGGGAGAGTGTTTACGTTATCTTTAGAGTAGATTCTAGCAGCCTTGAAAGATGTGGAGGAGTTGCTGAGGCACTACTAAGCGCTCTGCTTCCTGAAACACTAACGTATAAGCGGGTGAGCTGCGAGAAGCTGTTCCCTTTCCCAAGAGATCTCTACACTCGTACCTCACAGTTTTTCGAGGAAGAAATCATATCATATTGAGTAAGCTGAGAGTAACAACGCTTGCAGGAAACGATGGTGATATTCGTATAGGGGTAACTATTAACAGGCCGCAACGGGAAGTACGCCTGCGCCATAGCGATTTCCTAAGACATTGTATAATCGTTGGGACAACAGGTTCAGGGAAATCAACTACAGCAGGTGTTATTGCTAGTCAATTATCAAAGTTCGGGATCGTGATAATCCTTGATTGGTATGGGGAGTTCCCGCAAATACTTGACAAAATTAGTCATAAATACACGCACTACAGGGCGTCAGAACATAGCAAGATACCTGTCCCGTCAAGGATTGAATCAATAATTAACATATTGGAGGAAGTACTGGACCTTACCCCTCCGCAATCCTACATTCTTAGGAGAGTCCTTAAGGGGGGTCTAACAAGTTTCAAGGAAGTCCTCCACGCCGTTGATGAATTCGAAGTAACTGCTAGATGGATGATTGAGTCAAAGTATGCCTTGCTTCGAAAGCTGGGCACTCTTTTCTCTGATCAGTACGTAAATTATTTAGGCTCAACATATGAACGCGGTCTAGTGGACATGCTTAAGAGGAGTAGCAGGAAGCCTATGGTTGTTGACCTGAGCGTCTTTGAGGAATACGGAGCTAGAAAATTCATGGCGCTTTTAGTTCTCAGGCTACTAGAGGAGTTCAAAAGCCAGCACCTAATTACAGACAAGGTTTTCGTGATTGTGGATGAATCCCATAACATCTTAACCAGCAGCAAATCCTTGCTGGAAAGGATGATGGCTGAAGTACGGAAGCTTAACATAGGTATAACACTAATTACGCAGTCACCTGCTCTCTTGAGCTATAGAATAATATCGAATTCTAATATCAAAATAATCCATGCACTAAAATCACGGGATGATGTAGACGTAATAACTCGATCTGTGGGAAGTGGTGTTGCTGTTGATAAGGTATTGCCGCGACTGGGAGTTGGTGAGGTCGTTGTTGACGCACCTTCATTAGCGAGTCCTGTGCTTGTTAAGGTTAACTATGCTTAGCAATAAATTCGAGAACCTCTGCTGGTATATTGTGCTCTAGCCAATCAATATTTGTGACACACGGAGCAGCACCCTTGATGATATTCATTACTTTCTTAGCTGCCTCGATTGCTGTAAGGCCAGTTACATTCACTTCACACACCTTTTCAGGACCGTAGGTTGCGACGGCGTTATTAGTACATGACCCCATTAATTCGGCTGCCACATTCTCGGCTATTTTGCGGGGTGTCCACCATCCCCTACTCCTTAGCAATCTTTGAAGAAGCTCCTCAGGATGGATCCGAAGGACTATCACTGTGGCTACGTGATAACTTGGCACTAATTCTCCGTAATGACTATCAACGATTACAGGCGTCTTCGAATTCAATATGATGTTATCCAACAGGTTTACTAGTAATTCTTCATGTATAACGTAGGTATCCCTGCATCTGTCGTAGCTTCCGAGAAGGCAGGAGACTGCGGAGAGTGCTGATAAATTAACGTACAGTGCGCCTAATACTGTGCTCAGTAATAGTGCAATACTAGTTTTACCTGAACCAGGTACCCCTGAGATAACTATAGCTTTCTTGTCCTGTAGCATGTGAGCCATTGACACCTTCACTGTAAAGTGATAGTAAATTGCGGTTATTATTCGCTGACGTGTTCCTAGATCAAGGTTAAGGAATTATTTCCCCCTAAGTGATGTGGTATAAGAATCTTAAATAAAATTATTAATATCGGAGGTTAAAATATTAGTTTAGTCTTTTTTCTCCTCTTTTTTCTCTTCTTTTACCTTTGACGCGGCTATTATGTCGTCTATCCTCAGAATTAGTGTTGCAGCCTCCGTTCCGGCCTTAAGTGCGTTGGTCTTGACGGCTAGCGGCTCTATTACTCCTAGCTTCTCCATGTCCTCTATCTTGTTTGTGAATATGTTAACACCATACTTGACGCCGTCCTCCTTGCTGTGGGCCTGCCTTAAGTCTGAGATTATGTCTATGGGGTCAAGACCTGCGTTTTCTACTAACGCCGATATCACACCTTCTAGTGCCTTAGCGAATGCTTGGACAGCTAATTGCTCCTTACCGCTCACGTGGGTTGAGAACTCGCGTACGTGCTTGGCTATCTCAGCCTCGAAGGCACCGCCTCCGTACACGATCTTCGGATTTCTTAGTACGTCCGCCACCACGCTTAGGGCGTCTCTCAGCGATCGCTCAGCCTCATCAACGATTCTCTCTAAGCCGCCACGGATGATGATGCTCACGGCCTTCGGATCCTTAGTACCCTCTATGAATACCATCTTATCCTCGCCAACTTTCCTTTCCTCTACGAGTTCTGCGTGGCCTAGGTCCTCGGGTGATAGGTCATCAATATTGCTCACAATCTTTCCGCCTGTTGCGCGCTCAAGTTTTTCCATGTCTGATCTCTTTACTCTTCTTACTGCTAGGATTCCTTTCTTTGCTAGGAAGTGTTGCGCCACATCATCAATACCCTTCTGACAAATCACGACATTAGCACCAGCAGCAGCAATCTTCTCAACCATCTCCTTAAGTAAGTTCTCCTTCTGCTCTACGAACTTCCTCATCATTTCTGGGTCGCTGATCCTAATCTCGGCGTCAATCTCGGTCTTCTCTATTTCTAGTGGTGCGTCGATTAGGGCTATCTTCGCGTTCTCAACCCTCTTAGGCATACCAGGATGCACAACCTCCTTATCCAACACAATACCATAAATCAACCTAGTATCAGCTAAGGATCCGCCGTGTTTCTTTATTATCTGGATATTGTCTAAGTCCACGTAAATTTTTCCCTTCCTCTCTTCAGCAACCTGCTTTACAGCCTTAACTGCGATCTCAGCAAACTTCTCCTTAACACCGTGCACAGCCTTGCTTGTTAGGGCGGTTGAGGCAATCTTCTTCAAGGTCTCCTCATCATCTAGGCTGACGGGCTTGGCAATTTTCTCTGCATACTTTATTGCCTCATCTAGCGCCTTCTTAAATCCATTTATTACGACAGTTGGATGCACGTCCTTAGCTAAGAGATCCTCAGCAGCCTTAAGTAGTTCGCCAGCAAATATCACGGAGGTTTTGGTACCGTCACCAACCTCCTCATCCTGGCCCTTAGCTATCTGTACAAGCATCTTCGCCGCTGGGTGCTGTACATCCATCTTGTCGAGTATGGTGGCACCATCATTGGTTATAGTGATGTCACCTAAGGTGTCCACTAGCATCTTATCCATGCCGCGTGGCCCGTAGGTTGTTCGTAGCATCTCAGCAACAGTTATCGCTGCCATCATGTTTGATCTTAAGGCTTCAGCACCCGAGGTTCGCTGGGTTCCCTCCTTAAGTATTAGGACAGGTAGCCCCGCCGTTGGGACTATTCCTCCTTTAGCCGACATAGTTAATCCCTTGATTCACTCTTGATCCACTTCTATATAAACTTTAAAGAAGGAAAACAGGCAAATAGCTTAAAAACAGGGGTACCCTACTTATCTAGGTCTCGACGATGGGGAAGGTTAGGACATCGCTGGTAAAGAGAACTGCTCGTCGGTTACTGGAGTTATACCCGGATGAAGTTAGCACAAATTTTGAAGAGAACAAGGAATTAGTAAAGAAATATGTGTATCTGAAGTCTAAGAAATTAAGGAATCAAATTGCGGGATACTTAACGCACTTAGCTAAACTCAGAGCTAGGGAGGAGTCTCAAGTACAGCAGTAAGTTGCGTACTTCTGTAGTTTACATGGATCTTTACCCTAGGAGCAGAAATCCCTCTTCTCTTATATGGGAAGTGAAAGTAAGGAAAGTGAGAGAAATGATGTCTTTCTACAACGAACATGAGAAAGAGAGCACTGAGAAATGCGAACTCACTGTTAAATTAATAGGTAGTTTAAGATCTATCGTAAACAATGATACAATTAAAGTATGTATACCTAGGTCCCCAATAACCGTAACGGAATTCCTAAGATTACTAGTGAGGAGATACGATGACCTAACAATGATACTAGACGAGAGAGGAAGACTCAAGCCCTCATTCCTCTTATTTATAAACAATGTGGATTATGCACTACTAGGAAGGGAAAACGCTACATTAAAATGTGGGGATGTAATAGCGATAGTTCCTGTTGTTCATGGAGGATGAGAACCATGGACAAAGTATTAGAACTCAACGATGTGGCAGAATTAGAAAGGAATATCTCAGGAATCTCAATATCGTTTTGTGTCATAAGGGCACCATACACCAACGTGGCAAAGAAGGTTATCCGTGGTCTACGGAGCACTCCCAAGAACTTCATGGTCTTACTACCTAGAGACCTCATTCCCGACGAGAAGATCATGAAGCTTGCTGCTTTCCTAACATATAAGTCCTTCGAGAGTGGAACAAACATCAGTAAGCACGTTTCAATTCAATTCCTACTTAATCTCTTCGCAACCCGCCAAATAAGGAACGTCATGAAGCTTATTGACAAGTACTGGAAAGATGAGGTTGTTGCTGTTGAGATAAGATTACCGGGCTTAAGCAAGGGAACTTCATTTCTAATTAGAGACCTGCATCGAAGCGGCATAATATGTGACGAAGTGAAAGGCATTGAGGGTGACTTTAGTGTGCTTGCAAACGAGGTATACAGAATTCGTGATGAGGCTAAAGTAGCTCAATATACGGAAGGTCGTAATGACTACTTAATTAAATCCATACTGACAAAGATAGCGTACTTTGGCGCCACATCATTAAGGTGAGTGACACGCGTAATACTGCATTGAGCGAATGGAAAAGATTACTGTGAAGTTTCATTAGCGAGTTAAGCATTCTATGCTGGAAATGTTTAAATCTATTATACGTAATGAGGACTTGAGTGAATAGCCATGCTCGAGGAGGAATGGGAGTGGGAGGAAGAGGAAGAGGAGTGGTGGGAGGAAGAGGAAGAGTGGGAAGAGGAGGAGTGGTAATCCCTACGTTTTTCCTCTCCTCACCTTGGACTTAAAGTGTAGTGTTTAATTCGAGACCTTAAGGTGTCGAGAAAGATCATAAATCAATGCGTCAGAACTTTGTCCGTCACTCACCAGTCATTGCCGTCACCACTCATCATCCGCGATTTAAACGTGGTTTCAAGAGAAAATAAAGTAAATCAATATATGGTTAACAGTGTTTTTGGGTGAGGCGGATGGTAAGAATAGCTGTGGTGGATCACGATCTCTGCAAACCTCATAGGTGCAGTAAGGAATGCATTAGGTTCTGCCCAATAAATCGCAGTGGCGGGAAAGCAATAGAACTCTCCGAAATCGTTGGTGGGAAAGCCTTGATACATGAGAAAGTGTGTGTTGGTTGCGGAATTTGTGTAAAGAAATGCCCTTACGAGGCAATAACCATAGTGAACCTGCCGGATGACCTAGAGAAAAGAGTCGTACATAGGTACGGGCCGAATGCCTTCAAGCTTTACGGATTACCACAACCTCAGCAGGGCGTTGTTGTTGGAATCATAGGGAAGAATGGAATAGGTAAGACCACGTCCATTAAAATATTATCGGGCGAGTTAATACCTAACCTAGGTAAGTACGAGGAAGAACCAAGCTGGGATAAGGTGCTAAGATATTTCAGGGGAACAGAGCTCTACCAGTACTTTAGGAAACTAGTTAACGGTGAGATACGTGCCGTGCATAAGATTCAGCACGTGGACCTCATAAGGAAGTACGTTAAAGGCACAGTCCGAGAGATACTCGCAAGAATAGACGAACGTGGACTGCTGAATGAGTTAAAAAGAGAAATGAACCTCGAAGGAATGTTGGATAGCAAAGTCTTAAACTTAAGTGGAGGTGAGCTACAGAAGTTCGCTATAGCTGCAGCATTATTGAGAGATGCTTCAGCTTACTTCTTCGACGAACCATCAAGCTATTTAGATGTGAAAGAAAGATTAAGTATATCATCGGTGATCAGAAATTACATTCCGAAAAATAGTTACGTGATAGTGGTCGAACACGACTTAGCTGTTCTTGATTATATTTCGGATTACGTAGCCGTAGTTTATGGTGAGCCTGGGGCCTACGGCATCTACTCTAAGATCTATGCTGTGGGTTCCGGCATTAATCATTTCCTCTTAGGCTTCCTCCCGGCAGAAAACATGCGTATACGTAAGGAACCTATAATATTCCACACCCACACGCATGCCCCTGAAAAAGATCAAGAAGGAAAGACTATATACATCACATGGTTACCAATGAGAAAAAGACTAGGGAAGTTCGTACTGGAGGTTAAGGAGGGGGAGGCATACAAAGGCGAGGTCATTGGCGTGTTAGGACCGAACGCCATAGGTAAGACAACATTCATCAGATTATTAGCGGGTGACCTCAAACCAGATGAGGGCGTAGCCGTAACGGAAGGCCTACGCATAAGTTATAAACCACAGTACATCCGAGCAGAGCACTTCCCATGGAGCACCGTGGGTGAGGCACTAAACGAGCTAACCAAGGAAGGAATAGCAGGTAGTGAATGGTTTCAAATTGACGTCATACGTAGATTAAGGCTACATAGGCTACAGGATAGAAGTATAGCTAGCTTAAGTGGAGGTGAGTTACAGAAGTTCGCCATAGCAGTTACCCTGGCTAAGGAAGCAAACATATACTTACTAGATGAGCCTTCGGCCTACATAGACGTCGAAGAAAGACTAACAGTGGCAAAAGCTATAAAGAGAGTTAGCGAGACCAGAAAAACCGTTACTTTCCTAGTAGACCATGATGTTGCGGTAATAGACTACGTGGCGGACCGTGTAATGGTATTTGAAGGAGAACCTGGATCATACGGCAGGGCATGCAAGCCTACTGATTTACGAAAAGGCATGAATGCTTTCCTCAAGACAATAGGCGTCACTTTTAGGAGAGATTTAAAAACAGGAAGGCCTAGAGTAAATAAGCCGGGTTCCTATCTTGATAGGAAACAAAAATCAATGGGTGAGTACTACTATATTCCCAGCAACTAAAATGATTCACCTAAATTAATTAATAACATTATTACGAAATATGCGTCATTACAGCATGCCGCAATTAATAATTTTCAAGTTATTACAACAACTTCATTAAGTTTTTAAATGGCTCCTCAAGTGTAAGCATGGTGAATCAACAAATGTCTGAGAAGCCCAAGACTACAATCTCTGTGATAAAGGCCGATATAGGTTCACTAGCAGGTCACCACGTTGTCCATCCAGAGACGATCGCTGCGGCAACTAAGGTTCTGGCCGAAGCAAAGAGCAAAGGCGTAATCATAGACTTCTACGTAACTAACGTGGGTGACGACCTAGAGCTCATTATGACTCACCGCCATGGTGTCGATGCGCCTCAAGTTCATGAGCTAGCATGGAACGCATTCAAGGAAGCAGCTAAGGTTGCTAAGGAACTAGGACTATATGCGGCAGGTCAAGACCTCCTAACAGACGCGTTCTCGGGAAACGTGAGGGGATTAGGACCAGGCGTAGCCGAGATGGAATTCGTTGAGAGGCCTGCAGAGCCTGTCGTGGTGTTCATGGCTGACAAGACAGAGCCAGGTGCATTTAACCTACCACTCTTCCGTATATTCGCGGATCCGTTCAGCACCGCGGGATTAGTAATTGATCCCAAGCTCCACAAAGGCTTCAAGTTTGAGGTTTTCGACGTATTCGAGGGCAAGTCCGTAGAGCTAGCAGCTCCTGAAGAAATGTACGATATCCTAGCCCTCATAGGTACTCCAAGCAGGTTCATAATCAGGAGGATCTATAGAAAGTCAGACGGCGAGATAGCGGCCGTAGTAAGCGTAGAACGTCTAAACCTAATAGCTGGCCAGTACATAGGCAAGGACGACCCTGTAGCCATAGTTAGGGCGCAATCAGGATTCCCGGCTCTCGGAGAAGTGATCGAGCCCTTCAGCTTCCCGCATCTAGTGGCTGGCTGGATGAGAGGATCACATCACGGACCACTCATGCCTGTCCCGCAGAGATACGCGAAGTGTACTAGGTTCGACGGCCCGCCAAGACTAGTAGGGCTAGGCTTCCAGATAAAGAACGGCAGGCTAATAGGCCCGGCCGACTTATTCGACGACGTAGCGTTCGACGAGACCAGAAGGATGGCGCAGCTAATCGCTGACTACATGAGGAGACATGGACCCTTCATGCCACACAGGCTAGGGCCCGAGGAGATGGAATACACAACACTACCTGGCGTGCTGGAGAAGCTAAAGGATAGGTTCAAGAAGGTGGCTGGCGAGCCGAAAGCCAAGAAACCAAAGATAGAGACATCACTCTTATCAGCCCACGAATAAAGGAAAGAGGAATTGAGGGTAGAGAGGCAACTTTTTAACTAATATCACTCAATCATCAAAATAAGTACACACATTAACGTAGTGGAGGTGTAACCTTTGAGACCGATCGTGGCGATAAACTACAAGGCATATCCCACGTCCTTTGGTAAGGCCGCCTTAGATATTGCAAAACAGGCAGAAAGCGTGGCTAAGGAACTCGGCTTCCAGGTCGAGATAATAGTAATTCCACCGTTCACGGAACTTCGCACCCTAGCTCAAGCAGTAGAGATCCCGGTATTTGCACAACATGTTGACGCAGTCAAGTTAGGTGCTGCAACAGGTCACATACCATTAGAAATAGTTAAGGACACAGGAGCAGCTGGAGTAATGCTCAACCACAGCGAGAACAGGATAAGAATAGATCAAATCGACTACGTTGTCAAGAAAGCTAAGGAGCTCGGCGTCAGGACATTAGTGTGTGCTAACACGCCAGAAGTATCGGCGGCAGTCGCTGCACTGGAACCCGAAATAGTTGCTGTTGAGCCACCTGAACTCATAGGAACAGGTATACCTGTCTCTAAGGCGAAACCCGAAGTAATTACAGGTACTGTAGAACGTGTCCGCGAGGTCAACAAGGACGTAGTGATACTAACAGGTGCTGGAATAACCAAAGGAGAGGATGTGGAAGCCGCAATAAGGCTGGGCACACTCGGCGTGTTAGTAGCATCAGCAGTAATGAAAGCGAAGAATCCGAGAGAAGTAATATTAGACATGGCTCAAGCAGCGCTCAAAGCACTAGATCAAAAGTAAAAATAAAAATAAATAAGGCGTTATTTGTTAGAACATTTATTTCATTGTTGCTTGAT
>JAMOOZ010000155.1 GCA_027064885.1 Desulfurococcales archaeon | reverse complement strand
GAGTTCCTTAAGGCGAGGTATGAGGCAGTAGCTAACGCCCTCGAGAAGTACCTCGGCATAAACGTCAGCGCCAAGCTGAGGAAGTGCCTTAAGGCTATTGACGACACGGGTACTTGGCTTAAGGAGTACGCTAAGGAGAAGGGATTCATGGGTACCCCGGTAGTCGTTATGCAGTGGCAGAAGGCATACGTGTCGTTCCTAGGATTCAAGATAGTCGCCACATACCCTCCCCCGGAGAAGGTCACGCCCTCACTCTATGATGAGATAATCAAGAACGCCACAGAGAATAAGGCGTTGCTAGTCATAGATAACCTGCAGAGCGGCACGGAATTCGGTGAGAAGCTAGCTGACGAGATAGGTGGGGTGGAGGTAGCCCTAACTAACTTCCCCGGCATCACTCTCGAGCTGAACAACGTGACCGAGGTCATGAAGCATAACGCGGAGTTACTTGCGCAGGCACTGAGCTTCGCGAAACTCAAGAAGAGCCCCACAGAGATCGGTGAACTTTACAGGAAGGTTTCTAACTACGAGCACGAAGCAAAGCTTTGGAAGTCCGCATTCATAGCGTCGGCCGTGCTGAACATAGCCTTAATAGTGAGCGTTGCGGTACTGGTGACTAAGCTCAGGAGGAGGTGAGTACGGTATGGTGTTCGGCCTCACACTGGAGGAGGCGGCCCGCCTACATGGTCATAAAGGTCCGTGGCTAGTCATAGGGTACAGGGCAGGCATGAGGGCTAGGGAGGCCCTTAAGCCGGAGACGGAGCACGACATCGTATGCGTTGCTAGGGTGCCTAGGAAGGTGCCCTACACATGCTCGCTAGATGGGATCCAAGCGTCGGCGGGCTGCACCTTAGGTAAGCTGACCATAGAGGTGATTGACAGTGACTCCATAGAGTTCGAATTCACTCACAGGAGAAGCGAGAGGAAAATACTGCTCAAGCTAAGGGGGAAGATCCCCGAGCTGATCGAGACCAAGTACCGTGAGGGAGGCCTTGAGGCTGCGGCCAAATGCGTGGAGGAAATAGAGCTCCAGGAACTATTCGAGGAAATAGTTACGCAGTGAAGCTGACTAAGGTCTGGGTTAGGTACTCAGGCAGCGGTAAGCCAGCCATTAAGGACGTCACGCTAACTCTCCCGAAGCGATGCGTGGCCCTAGTGACCGGGCCTAACGGGGCTGGCAAGACAACGCTGGTCGAGACCTGCTTAGGACTGCTGAAGCCGTATAGGGGCATGGTAGAGCTACTCGGCGTCAACACGAGGAGTAAGTCAATCGCTAGCGTCAGAAAGCTGTGTAGCTACGTGCCGCAGGACTTCATGAAGCCCCCGCACGTAACGTACAGCGTTAAGCAAGTCATAGCTATGGGGCTAACCTCCGCGAAGGCGGTGTTCGAGCCAATTACTGAGAGCGAGGAGGCGAGGATTGCGGAGGTAGCCGAGTTACTGGGGGTTGAGGACCTCCTCGATAAACCTATAGGTAAGTTGAGCGGGGGTCAGCAACAACGCGTGTTCGTAGCGAGGGCGTTAGTAAGGAACCCGCAAGCACTTTTCCTGGACGAACCCTTCTCCAGCGTAGATGCCGACTCAAGGTACCGCATAGCTGAGGTGCTGAGGGAGTACGTGGATAAGGCGGGGGCGTTCGCCATGGTCGTGAGCCACGACACTAGACCCGTGGAGCCAATATCCGATGTTATTGTTGAGTTAGATAATGGCGTCGTTAAGGGGGTTAGGGAGAAGTGATCTTCGAGGCGGTGGTTTCCAGCGTGGTCGGTGCCTGCCTGTGCGGGCTCTTAGGCTTCTACGTTTCTAGGCTAGGCTTATCAACCCTAGCCTTCACGGTAGCGCATGCTGCCTTAGCTGGGGCCGCCGTAGCGCTCATGCTCGGCCTAGACATGACTTACTCAGCAATGATATTCTCGATAATCACTGCGGTTACGTTAGGCCTCCTCTACGATAGGTTGCCGCACGCGATGGACTCAGTATGCATGGTGCTGTTCTCGTTCTTCAACGCGGTGGCGTTGCTAGCGATATACTACTCAAACGCGGTCGTCCTGGCTACGGCGTCGGTCTCGGCCGTGCTGTGGGGGAGCGTGCTGGCAGTGACGAAGGAAAAGTTAATAATGCTCGCAGGCATAGCCGCGGTATTCACCCTCTACCTGATCGCGTGCAGGAAGCACGTGGACACGATACTATTCGATAAGAGGGTGGCTGAGGCGGAAGGGATGAACGTAGCCCTCCACATAACGGCGTTATTGGTGCTGGCATCACTATCCCTCTCAATGATGCTCAGGATCGTCGGGGGCTTCCTAGTCTTCACTCTACTGTATGTACCCACAGCCCTAGCATCATCACTCCAGCTAAGCATGAAGGGACAATACGTAACGATACCCGCCTTCGCCACGCTCTCCACCCTAGCAGGGCTAGGAGCAAGCTTCACCCTAGACCTACCCGTAGGCGTCTCAATAGCCCTAACAACCGTGGTTACGGCCGCTGCGGTCAAGGCTGTGGCGGCCGTCATAGAGAGAAGCAGGATGCTTAAGGAAGGTTGAGCCCACCTCAAAACCTACTTAACTCTAACGAGTCTTCCCGCGTGTCTGAGGTACCATTCAGCTTCCTTCTTGTTGGCTAGATGTATCTCGTATGGGTGGTAGAGGGGAGTCCCGCCCTCTCCTCTATCTTAGCCTTAAGCTCCCACCTCTTCCTCTGCTAGCCCGTCACGACTCACTGCTTTAGGCTTGAGTAGAACCTATTGAGGTATTCTTCGTAGGTTCCGTGTAGTTTGAGCCACTTGCCGTAATCTACTAACGCCTTCACGGCTAGTGCGGCGCGCTCGGGCGATAGGTACATGGGTATGCCCATCCCCTCGGCTTCCTTCGCGTACTTCCATGTGTACTCACCTCCGGTGGCGACGCCTATGATCGGTATTGGCTTGTCGAGTTCCCCGTTAACTTCCTTCACGACCTTGATGAATTCCTTGTTTAGGTTGGGCGATATGCCGGGAACCATGTAGTATGGGAGCCACACGATCACGTCGATCTCGCCGGACCTCATCAGTATCTCCGCCGCCTGAATTAAGTGCTCGTCCCTCGCCGAGCCAGTTACGTCGACGGGGTTGTAGGGTGAGGCTATGGGTAGTAGGACTTTCCTGAGCTTGGCTACGGTCTCGTCACTTAGCTTAGGTACCTTAAGCCCTAGGTCGGACAGCGCGTCCGTAGTCATCACTCCGGAACCACCACCCACCGTCAGCACCGCCACCCTATCACCGATTGCCGGAGGTTGCTTGTCGAACGCCATCGCTATGTCGAAGAGTTCCTCCATACCGTAAGCCCTTACCGCTCCCGACTGCTTGAAGGCCGCCGAATACACTGCGTCACTACCAGCTAAGCTGCCGGTGTGTGATGACGCTGCCCTAGCCCCCGCCTCTGTCCTGCCGGACTTAAGCACTATTACTGGCTTGACCGGCGTGGTTTCCTTCAGTGCCCTCATGAAGGCGCGTCCGTCCTCAACACCCTCAACGTACATCGTTATGACTCGCGTGTCCGGGTCCTCCCTAAGGTACTCGAGGAGGTCGGCGTCGTCAATGTCCGCTTTATTCCCGTAGCTCACGAACTTACTCATCCCGACGCCCCTCATCGCCGCCCAGTCAAGGACGGCGGCGCCGAACGCCCCTGACTGCGATATGAATGCTATGCCTCCGTGGGGTGGGAAGCCCTGCCTCTCGGCCGGGAGGAACACCGTGTTAACTCCTGACTTAGGGACGTATACGCCCACGCAGTTAGGGCCTATGAGCCTCATCCCGTACTTCCTAATGACCTCAACCAACTTCCTCTCCAGCTCGGCGCCCTCAGGCCCGACCTCCTTAAAGCCACCGGAAATCACTATGATTGCCTTAACACCGACCTCGCCAGCCTCCTCAGCCGCCTGAGGCACTGCGGGCGCTGGGACAACGATCACCGCTAGGTCGGGGGTCTCAGGTAAGGACTTGATGGAGGGGTATGCCTTAAGCCCGAGGACCTCCTCCGCCTTAGGGTTGATGGGGTATATCCTGCCCTTATAGAACCTCATGAGGTTCCTGAGGAGTTCATGCCCAACTTTACCTGGTTTCCTGGAAGCCCCAACCACAGCTACGGACTCAGGGAAGAAGAAGGGCTTCAGATCCTCCCTAACCAACCAGCCCACCGTATACTATTTAATTTAAGGTAAATAAGGTGTGTCTTTAAAGTAATTAAACACTTAAAGAAGCATTAACACCAACAAGAAAGGCTTCGCCACGCAGTGCTGAGCCTAAGTATACGGGTAGGTTTGAGGGGCTTGACCCACAGCCCTAAACATCTTAATGATTAGGAGTATGAAGATAATGAAGGACGCGAGGAACACTCCCACGATTAACGCGATGAACCAGCTTGGCATGGAATTACTTGAGAAGCATATCGGGATGAAGAAGATCACTACGCACCCGGCGAAGCCCCCGCCGCTGGAGGGCTGTGATTCCTGAGGCTGAGTAGTTGCTGTGACTCCCCAGCCTCCCGGGGGCTGTGTTAGGAAGGAGAGGACCACTAACCACAGCCCTATTAAGATAAGGATTAACCCGAAGACCTTTAGGGCATTCAAGGTCTCCAGACCCCCCAATTCATTAGGAGGAACGCGACTAAGGCTATCACGGTGAGGACGGCCCCGATCACGGCGGCTATTATAGCTGCTCTCTTATCGCTCCCGAAAATTATCGGTATGGGCCCTATTATCACGACCCCGCCGCCACTCACCTTAGGACCCTCGGACTCCTCGCCCGGGTAGTGAGACCTCCGGACAGAGGCCTCGACCAAGTAACCCATAACAATCATTATAATGCCAGTAACTATAAGCATTAACCCGATCATCAGGAGGCCTGAGTCAGGCATAGAACCCCACCCCCAAAGAACCTGGGGTTCTGATTAATGCGTAAGTCCCCATAAAGTTTGAAATGAGTAAGTAACCTGCACACGCGGGGCGCATTGTAAGCCTGCCTACATCATTCCCTCGCCTGCCTTCAGTAATGTTTAGCGCGGGGGTCACGGGTCACGCCGTGTGTATATACCGTTAGGAGGAATATAAGAACGTTAAAGTCATCCCTAACCTAAACGTTTCTTCTTTACTGTTTCCTAATTGCTGGTTATGTGTAGGCTTTTAAATTTCAGGATTTCCACTAATCTTAGGCGTTCGTGATGAGTAAATATGTTCTGTCCCTAGACGAGGGAACCACGAGTGCCAGGGCTTTACTCTTCGACAAACTTGGGAACGTCGTCGCGTTAAGTAAGCATGAAATAACGCAGTATTACCCGAGGCCCGGATGGGTTGAGCACGACCCTGAGGAGATCTGGCAAGCACTCATGAGGGCGGTTAAGGAGGTGCTTCAGCAAGCGCATGCACGGCCAGAAGATGTTGCGGCGATAGGGGTGACGAACCAGCGGGAAACCGTTGTTGTTTGGGGGAAGGATGGGAAGCCTCTTCATAGGGCGATAGTGTGGCAGTGTAAGCGGACGGCCGACTTAGCAGAGAGGCTTAGACGCGAGTATGGTGAAGTGATTAAAGAAAAGACAGGACTTATTCCTGATTCCTACTTCTCAGCAACGAAGATTATGTGGCTATTAGAGAATGTTCCAGGGCTCAGAGAGAAAGCTGAGAAAGGAGAGGTTAAGATAGGTACGATAGATTCCTACATTATTTACAGGTTAACAGGTAAACACGTTACGGACTACTCCAACGCCTCAAGAACCATGCTCTTCAACATCAGGAAACTTGAGTGGGACCGTGAACTACTAGAACTTCTTAGAATACCGGAGGCGGCCTTACCTGAGGTAAGGAACTCAAGCGAGGTCTACGGCTACGCTAAAATAGATGGTAAGGAGATCCCGGTCTCAGGGGATGCCGGCGATCAGCAAGCAGCATTATTCGGGCAGGCATGCTTCAAGGAGGGAATGATCAAATCCACGTACGGAACAGGGAACTTCATACTAATGAATACGGGAAGTACTATTCACACATCGAAGAATTTGCTGGGTACTATAGCATGGGGCATTGACGGAAGAATAACGTACGCCCTTGAAGGAAGCGTTTTCATTACAGGAGCAGCTATCCAGTGGCTAAGAGATGGCCTAAAAATAATTTCCTCAGCTTCCGAAACGGAGGGCTTAGCCACATCACTGTCCTCAAACGAAGGCGTGTACTTCGTCCCTGCCTTCGTGGGGTTAGGTACGCCTTACTGGGACCAGTACGCCAGAGGCTTAATCATAGGAATAACCCGAAGCACTAAAAGAGAGCACCTAGCGAGAGCTGTCCTGGAAGCCATAGCGTACCTCACAACGGACGTTGTGAAGGAGATGGACGTCTTCACCCAAGTAAGGGAGCTGCGTGTGGATGGCGGCGCGTCAGAAAATAACTTCCTAATGCAGTTCCAAGCCAACATACTGGGTAAGAGGGTTGTGAGGCCAGTCGTTAGGGAGACCACCGCGATGGGCGCGGCATTCCTAGCCGGTATAGCTGTAGGGTTCTGGGAAGGGCTTGAGGAAGTTAGTGAGGTATGGAAAGCTGAGAAGGTCTTCACACCAAGGATGAAGGAGGAAGAGAGGCAAAAGCTATACTCAGCATGGAAGGAAGCGGTCCGCAGGGCCATTGGATGGGCTAAGGTGGTTGGTGAGGAATAATAAAGGTAATAATCAGTGCGTGAATTACCAGCAGGTTATTTGAAAAGGTGCAACACTACATTGTTTTAGTAAGTATAAACCTCTGGAGTAGATATAGGAATAACATCCTCCGTAGTGTTTTTTTAAGGGTGCACTTACCATCGTTAATTGGTGTACATATGCGCAGGGAGCTAGTATTTGGGGCCACGGCACTCATAATCATAGCCCTACTCGCGGTCGGCGTAATTAAGCTCTACCTCTCAACACAGCAACCACAAACAACCAAAGCCACGCCGTCAACCACCCCATCACGCAGTCAAGCACGACCACAACACCGCAGCAAACCTAATCAAAGAACTCTACGAAGTTAACGTCGAAATAATTAAGGGCAGTGACGGTGCACCAGTAATCGTCCCTAAAACCGCGTAAATACTAGCGTGCTATAAGGTAATCCACTTACCTACGGGATTCTCCACCTTAGGTACTAGGTTCCTTAACGTGGGATGAAGGAAGTGTCTGTCATTTGTGTATGCTACGTCAATTAACTCCTTCAATGGTATAACGCATAGATAGTCCCATACATGTATTCCTGAAACGCCACTCAACTTCAGTGCCTCTCTATAATGTCTTTTCTTGACTTCCACTAGTACTGTCTTTGAACTCTTCATAATCTTGTCAATAATCTCTAACGCCTGCCTGACGTTCATTCGAATACCTCTGAATGCTAGTGCATGATATATCTCAGCTAGTTGATGCGTAGTGATATATATCTCATGCTTTGCTAATGCATTCTGCAGAAATCTTACTGACTTACCATGTGTTTGAAGAGCTTCCTCAAATGCATCCCTACTCTTAAAGCCCTCCTCCTTAGGTTTCTTGAAGGCATAAACCCATATTTGTGTGTCAATGAATACCTTCATTACTTCTAACCACCGACGTCTTCGTAATCGTATTCCTCAAAGTAATCCTCGTACCCACCGTAAGCTTTAACTTCCTTCAACATCCTAATTAAATCCAAGGTATCTTTATCAATCGTTTTCACAGGTCGTACTATAACCTCGCTACCCCTGACCTCTAACTCTACCTCATCACCATCCTTAATCCCCAACGCCTTCATTACTTCCCTACCTAAGTACACGTGCCCAGCATGAATTCTCTTCCTAATTAGCAACTACTAACCACCAAATACTAATACTTAGCCCAAATATTAACTTAATTCCCAAGAAAATTACACGCATTCGACATTATTCCGTTTATTACATGTGATGACACACATTCATATGCTATAACCTCGTAGCTGGTGGCATAGTTCCTCGAGCTCCTTGAGCCTCCTCTCGAGTCTCTTTCTTTGCTCGAGTAGGGCCTCCCACTCCACGGCATCGGGTTCCGGGCCTTCGGGTAGGATCATTCTTTTCTTTCCTGCATGATCTCTGCGAAGACCTTGCTTGATATTCGGTATTTTTCTTCCAGCGCTTTTAATTCCTCATTAATTACCGCTAACTCACTCCTCAATCTCCCGATCTCCTCCTTCACGAACTTCACGACCTTACCCAGAGCCTTCCTAGGGATAGCAACAGTGCTTGTTAACTTAGCTAACCTCCATGCTCATGCTATGTTTACTTTAACGCCATTAAATATGGTTGCTTAAGACCTATTAACGACGGTGGGACTAGCCTTCCCCGGTCTCTCCTATAAGATTAATAATAATTTCGTGAGTCTCCCTTAGTGCGGGGTGTGTGGATTGGCTTACGTTGATGTTGTTAGGAGGGTTTCAGTGAGGCGCTTGGCTAGGCTTAGGGAGCTCATGGATGCTGAGGGCTTGTCGGGGTTGCTGTTGTTTGAGGGTGATTTCGTGGCGTGTAAGCTTGCGGCGATGCAGCACTTTAATGCGGTGTTGGTGACTCGTGATGATGTGTACGTGATCGTGGATTCCTCTCTCCGGCATGAGGCCCTGCGTGAGGGTTCTTGGGGCGGTGTGGATGTTGTGGTTGTTGAGAATTTCTGCTTGAGCGAGCTCGTGAGGAAGTTGACGTACTTACTCCCTAGGCAGGGTTCGGGGGTTAGGTTAGGGGTCAATAAGGCGTGGGGTAGGGGTAAGCTCACGTTCCTCTACGCTGACTTACTTGAGGCGCTGAGGTCTAGGTCCGTTGAGGTCGTGGATGCAACGCCCGTGCTGGTCGAGGTGTTTGATAAGCCGTATGAGGAGGAGTTAAGCATTATTAGGTGGGTTTCTGATGTAGCGTCCAAGGCGCTTGAGGCCGTGCGGGAGCACCTTAAGCCCGGCGCGCGTGAGTGTGAGCTTGCCTCCCTTGCTGATAAGGTTCTGGATGAGGCCGGCATCATTGATAGGTGGTTCTCAACCATAGTGGCTTCAGGGCCTCGGGCAACCTCGCCCCACGCCAAGACAACCACCCGTAGAGTGGGTTACGGGGAGCCCGTGGTCGTTGATGTAGGCCCCTTCTGGATGGGTTACGATGGTTGTGTCGCCCACACGTTCGTCACTGGTGGGAGTGAGTTCTGGGAGGAAATCGTTGAGGAGGTCGTGCACGCCATTCGGGAGGGCTTGAAGTGCGTGAGGCCCGGAACCCCAGCCAACGTACTGGATGAGGTCCCGCGAAGGGAACTCAGTAAGCGTGGCTTACCGAGCTACCCGCACCTCACGGGCCACCCTGTCGGCGGGTTCTATAAACCCGTCATAGCTGACTTCATAGGCTACGCCCTAGAGACCAACATGGTGTTCGCGTACGAGCCAGCCGCGTACATACCTGGCAAGGGCGGCGTGCGGATAGAGCCCCACGTACTGGTCACGGGCGAGGGCCATGAAATACTGACGCCGATCCATGAAGAACTACTTGAGTGAGCGTGTACGTAGGCACACCATTATCTCGGCGTAAGCTCCCTCCACATCATCAAATCACTATTAAGTACCACGCACTACGAGCTAACCCTCTTTGCGACCTCCTTAACTAGCCTCCCCACGCTCCTTATCGCTCTCTCAACGTCCTCCTTAGAGCACCAGCCCTCATAGAAGCATACATGCATGGCGTTAGCCGTCATCCAAGCGTTGTACACCCACTCTCCGAGTTCCTTCTCTAACCTGCGTCTATACTCCCACAACTCCCCATGACTTACTAGCCGCCTACCCTCACGCCATTCAGCGTATGCCTTAACAGTTAACGCAACAGCGCCCCACACCTTCTCGGCAGCCTGCCTAACGTTACCGCCCCCCAGCTCCTCACGGGCCCGCCTCAAGAGATCCTCAGCAACCTCAACGTACTCCCTAGCCCTATCACGAGGGTCGAGACCCTGCAGAATTAACTCTAGGACATACTCCTCAAGGCTTAGACCAGCTTTCCTGGCCTCCCGCTTAAGGCGCTCAACAACGTTGTGAGTTAGCCTAAGAGTTACGTTAGCCATAGTGGTCAACTTCCCAGTACCCCGAAGTATACGTTATGAGAACGTAAATTAACACTGCTGGCCACCGGATTGCCTAGCAAGTTAAGGCTAAGGATAGTTGCTTTACTGTACATGCGTGGGGAGATGTACTTACCGAAGATGGCTTCGGGGCTCGGCGCCTCAAGGGCCCTAACGAAGATCCACTTAAAGAAGCTGGAATCCGCAGGCATAGTGCGGAGCGCCATAGCCGTCTTCTCCGTAGCGACCATAATCATGGAATTAACAGCAGGGCTAGTCTCCGCGTTCGCTGCCGTCGCCCTCGCCCTAACCGTGTGGGGAACCCGAGCCAGCGCTTAAGACAAAGCAATCCAAGCAGGACATCACTGAAAGACTCGAAAACGAATTCAATCAACTAAGGGAAGCGAT
>JAMOOZ010000154.1 GCA_027064885.1 Desulfurococcales archaeon | reverse complement strand
TGCCGTACGCGCAATAAAGGACTACGATCTTCCCCTTGAACCTGCGTAGATCCCCGGCCTCGCTGATGTGTATTGCTCCAGGGTAGTGCCATTCCTCGTACTCCCTCCTGCTCCTCATGTCCACCACGATAGCGCCCTCTGGAATGTAATCTATCTCAACATCGCTGTTGAGTACCGCGTCCAGCGGCGTGTCCTTAAGGAGGTTAAGAACCTTAGCCTCCCTGACTGAGGCCCTGATCAGAGACTCGTCAACCTTGCTTAACTCGTTGATCAATTCACTAACCTTAGCGCGGGTCGTCACTAGTGAGGGGGCTATGGCGCAGTACTCCGCGACCTTCTCCGAGAGTTCGTACGTTCCTATCCTCCTAGCCCACGCCATGATTTCCTCCTTATCCATGCCAAGTAAGGGCCTGAGGATCAGTGTCTTGAAGCCCCTAGTAATTATGGCTGCCTCTATCGCCGCTAAGTTCCTGAGGGTCTGGCTCGAGGCTTGCCCGATGGCTTCCCCGGTTACGAGGGCATCGAACCCCATGTGCTGAGCCAGTAAGGAGGCTACCTCATACATGAGGGCCCTCAGCACCACCTGCCTGTAATCACGTCTAACGTTGCTTGCTATAACCTCAGCAACCCTCCTAAAGTCCACCACGATGAACCTCGGTGAGTACCCATGGAGCCATTCCCTAGCTAGTTTCGAGGCAACCTTGAATGCCTCCTCAGCACTTTGTGACGAGCCCAGCACGAAATGCAGGAAGTGTACCTCCGCACCTCTCCTAGCAACGAACCACGCGGCAACAGGCGAGTCGAACCCCCCTGAGAACAGGGCTAGGACCCTACCTTCGGTGCCCGGTGGTAGGCCTCCCGGCCCCTCAACACAGTCCCTAATGACGTACGCTGCCTTACCCCTGACCTCAACCTTAACCTCTACCTCCGGATTCTCGAGGTCAACGCCTGCTGAGTGAGGCAGAAGTAACTCACCCACCTTCCTAGCCACGTCTAGTGATGTGAAGTTATGTGTCCCTGTCCTCTTAACACGTACGGCGAAGCGCTTACCCTTAACCTCTTCCTTGACTAGTTCAGCAACTTTCTTGGCTAGGTCTTCTAGCCCGCTGAAGCTTAGCTCTACCGCCTCACAAACCCTCCCTACGCCGAAGACCTTAGCTACGGTGTCGCAGGCATTGTGGGGAGCCTTAAGGAAGACCCGCGCGCCGTCACGCCATATGCTGAACTTGGTCACCCCACGTCTACCTAAAGCATCCTTCAACGCTTTCTCAAGAGCTTTGAAGAACCTGGGTCTTGTGCGGTGCGATTTGAGCGGGATTTCGCCAGCGACGGAGATTAAGTATAGGGTCTCGCCACTCTCTTCCCTCACGGCCCCTTAACCCCCGGGTTTAGGGAGGAGAACGCCTTCCCCCAATTATTTTGATGATGTTGGACACGTAGGCTACGGACGGTATGAAGTAAATGTCGGTTCCGACGTTGAGGAGGGCCTGTACTTGTGGAGTGATTAGCGCAGCCTTCATGCCAGCAGCTAGTGCTCCACCGAAGTCCTCCACGATCCCGTCACCAACGTGTAGGGCTTGCTCGGGCTCGACACCGAACTTACTTAAGGCTTCAACAAAGATCCTCTTGTCGGGCTTGGAGACCCCTACCTTGTCAGCGTATACTTGCGCGTCTAGTAAGGGCCCTATGCCGACCTTGTTGAGGGCCTCAATAGTCTTGTCACTGTGCCAGAAGAGGACATTACCTATGGTTACGGCAAGGAGGTTCTCATTCTTAACGTGCTTAACCGCGTCTAATGCGCCCTTAACTATTAACGCGTCCGGACTCACGATCCTGAAAGCCTCATCAATTACCTCATCGATGACCTCCACGTTAGTCTTCAGTGACTTGGCGAGGATTCTCCTAGAGACCTCGACCACGTCACTGCCCTTAGGTATTAGGCCCTTACGCCTAGCCCTCTTGGCCTCGGCGTACGCATTGATCACCGCCTCCAGCGCTTCCTGCCCCTTAATGCCTAGCCTCTTAGCCGCGGCACCAGCTATTGACGCGTAGATCACGTCGAGCCTCAGCAAAGTATTCCAAACATCGAAGGATATCATCATTAAGACGCCTACCATGCTCACCACCTCTTGAACTTCACAACGAGCATTTAACTATTTACGCGTGCTTCCAAGCCAACGTAATGTTCGAAATGTTTGCAAGGTATGCGAAACGCGTCTCTATGCTGTCCCGGTGCGTGACGCGGTATTTTAGAAAGAGAACGTGGACACTGTTTAAGTCAGTGGCCCTATGCGTGTAAGTACAGCCTTCATAACCGCACTCATGCTTGCTATCCTCGTCGCAGGCGTTGCCGTAACGTATGCCCTAACAAACAATCAACCATTAACCACAACAATGACCACTACACCAACAGTGACGCAGGGTCGGAACCAGACACAACAACCAACAAATTACGGGGAACCGCCAAGGAAGTAATCAACAGGATCTCGGAATTGAAGACTAAGGTATATGACGTCCTGCTTGCCAAGTACTATGTTCTCTCAGCGAAGCACTTATGAAGTACCAGTGATAGGGACGCAGCAGTGAATGCCCTTATGAAGGCTAATGAGATTATTCAAAATCCCTCAATCCTTACCCGAGGTTAAGGAGTCAGCAATTAACTTCAAGGTCTTTTCCAGCGTTACTGCGTTAATAGGGTTCCAGGCATGTGGGACTTCGTCCCTTTAGGTAAGGTCTTCGTCCTCACGAAGGAGGGGTACTTGGAGTACCCACGGAATGATTACGTAGCGTGGAAGCTGAGTTGCTTCATACTTATCGCGATATGGCATGACAGTAAAGGGCACCTACTACTGTATCAGGGTAGGCTACCGTTGAAGCCCGAGGAGGGCCCGTTCAAGCCTAGAATCTACATTAATGGTAAATGATATGTGCTGAACATAGTGTTTGCTGATCCGCTCCACTACAAGAGCGGGCCTAGGTACGTAGAGGTTTGCGAGTACGACCTATCAGGCAAGTACGTTGAAACCGTTTCCTGTCTTAGGTTAGTGTGGGTTTTGCTAGGGTGGGCTGTGCCTCAACCCCACGCTTCACTATTGGCTACAAGCCACTTCACGTGGGGGTCGTGGGCACCTTCGGGGAGGACGGCATAAGCCCCACACTAAGAGGCACCCACCATAAAAAGACATACACAAACCTACAAAAACTTCACATCAGAAACTGCACACTACCCTACCTAAGGACGACACAACCGTTGATCCTTAGCCCTACCTCATCACCTGGCGAGAGATTGAAAGGTGATAGGACATACACCTCAGCATCACCGATACTCACTATAATCCTGAATGCACGCTCACCCCGCGACACCCGCTTAACAACGCCCTTTATAGGGCCTTTCCTGCAGATCTTAACATCACTAACCGGTATTAGCACCCTATGCCTGCCCTGATCTAGTCCTTCAGTCACGCACTTAATAGGTACCTTGAAGCCGCCTAGTATGGCGTAGCATAGGCTGCCGTCAGTAACTACTTCCACGTCGTCGATTGTGGTTCCTAACCAGAAAGCCGCGTCTTCAGGGAATGATGAGGTGTCAAGCCCTGAGGGCTTACCTGAGTAGAGGATCTTACCGCCCCATAGGACGTGGATAGTGTCTGCAGTCCCTAGCCCCCTACCAACTTCATGCGTAACCATTATGACGGTTATTGAGAGCTTCCTTATTAAGGACATTACCTCCTGCTCCGTCACTATACGCGCCTCAACATCCAAGCCCGTCAACGGCTCATCTAGGAGTAGGACCTTAGGGTCAACGGCGAGGGCCCTAGCGATGGCGACCTTACGTGCCTCACCACCACTCAAGGACACTGGGTAGGAGGATGCTAGGTACTCTATCCTTAACGCCTTAAGCAACCTTAACACGCGCTCCCTTAACGCGTCACCTTCAACGCCCCTCACCTTAAGTCCGAAGGCAACGTTCTCCCATACATTCATGTTAATGAATAGTGACGGGTTCTGCGGAACGTAAGACACGCCCCTTCTGAAGGGAGGCACGTCATCAACCGGCACTCCGTCGAAGAGCACGCTACCCTCATAATCCGTGAGCCCGGTAATCACCTTAAGTAACGTAGTCTTCCCGGCCCCATTAGGGCCTAACACGACGGAGAGCCTGCCCGAGGGGAAGGAAGCGGTCACCCCTCTTAACGCGTAGTTCCTCACGTCCCGCACGTCAACACGCGTCACTCACCCTCACCACGGCTGGGAAGGGTTACATAAGAACGAATTATTGCTTTACCCCCGAACGGAACGCAAGTGTAATTACTTGTGATACCGAGGAAACTAGGGATAGTTCTTGCTCAGAAGAGCTAGGCTCAAACCATTAACCGCCCTATGGGTACTTACCATAATAATTACTGCGCTCCTAACAGCTTACGCGGCATGGCTATTCTACGGTACTTCGCATCTCAGAAGCCCTGTAAGCACCGCAACGTCACCGGCAACTACGCCAGCAACGAGCACGGAGCACACCACGGGAAGCAACACGAGCACCGCCACCACTGTCGCAACAAGCACGCGGGCCGAGTACTCCATCACGGGCAACACGGTCTACCTTCCACTGCCGCGTCAGGTAAGTAACGTTACGGTCGAGGAAGCCATACTCTGGAGAAGGAGCTTAAGAGAATACAAGGACGAACCATTAACACTAACTCAACTCTCAATGATTCTTTGGGCTGCACAAGGCATAACGGACCCTACCCGCAGGTTCAGGGCCGCCCCCAGCGCGGGGGCGACATACCCCCTAGTACTGTACGTGGTTGTCGGGGATAGGGGAGTATTGCTTGAACCGGGCAAGTACCTAAGGGCAGGTGTGTACAGATATGACGTCATGAAGCATGCCCTCACCAAGGTGAGGGAAGGTGACTTAAGGGAGGAGCTAGCTAAGGCGTCCCTGAACCAGCCATGGGTTAGGGACGCCCCCGTTGACCTAGTAATGTGTGCTGTATTCGAACGCACGACGAGAGTCTACGGTGAGAGAGGGATCAGGTACGTCTACATGGAGGCAGGGCACGCGGCACAGAACGTGTACTTAATGGCTACGGCGCTTGGCCTAGGAACGGTTGTTGTGGGTGCGTTCCATGATGACTGGGTAGCGTCCGTGGTGAAGGCAGGTAAGGATGAGGCCCCACTCTACGTAATACCCGTCGGTGTGCCTAAGGCGTTAAGGTACCCGAGCTTCCAGGAAATAGGTAACTGGTACTCATCGCAGAGGGGTGGGAAGTAATGTCGCCAGACAACGCAGGAAAGGAATTGCTTAAGTTAGTGCATGTGCTCCGGCATGTAGTGGCACTAACAGCGCCGCCACTACTTATCTTGACGATCGCAATGATCCTCAGCGGTTACGCCCTAATGGCTCCTCAAATTACAGGTAGGTTCTTCGGTGTGGGGTATGGTGAGGGAGTGGTCGTGCACTCAGCGCCGCCCATAAGATTTGGGTTTGTGTTGTTAGCCTTACTTCATGGGTGGGCAGGGACGTTAGTACTGATACTTCCCCGGCTCGTGAGGGCCGGGCGCGTAACATCCGCCTACGCCCTCCTGATACTCTTATCTGCTGCTGTGCTATACTTCTTGGTTCCCTTACTCTTAGTGGAGCTTAATAGGTAACTGATAATTGTTTTATTGATAGGTGTTAATACTCTTAATAGTGAGTGGAGTGACATGGAGATACGGGGAGTCCTTAAGGAGGCCTGCGCCACCGCCATCGGCGTAGTGTTGGCGTCCTTCATAATGTCCTACGCTATTAACCTGGGTAAGGTAGTCTCGGCACTTGCGGACCTACCTTTATGGACTGTCATCGTGGCTTTGCTGAGTATTGGTGGGAGGGTTCTTGGGGCGTTGGCAGGTGTTTCGGGGGCGATGCGGGCATCCATAGTTTCGCCTGAGATGGCTGGGTACGCTAGAGGGGCTGCGCGAGTGGCGTATGACGAACTCAGTTCATGGGTTGGTCACTTGCTGGGAATAATTCTATCGGTGGTAATATCGTATGTGTTGAGGTACATCGTGTTCTCCGTAATAAGTCACTAGTTAAGCGGATGTTGTGTTATGGGTTGGTTAAAGCATTACTTGGAGCTGGAGGCCCCTGAGCAGGATGTTGAGGCGACTAAGGCATTATTCAGGAGAAGGCATGAGTCGCTAGTGAACCTAGTGCGGAAGCTGAAGTACGGTGCTGAATTCGTTAATGCCCTCATGAAGCTCAGCCCCCCAATAAGATTCAAGGAAGTTGCGGACGCGTTAAGTATTTCCCCATCTAAAGTAACAGCCTACGTTAGGAAGTTTAAGTCAGCTGGCGTGAGATTCGTTCCTAACTGCGCCACCGCCCCACTGGGGTTAGGAAGGTTAATGATCATGGTTAAAGGAAACGTTGGGCGCGTTAAGGACATACCCTACAGACCTTGGTTAGTTTCCGTTACTGACTGCGTCGACAGCACACTCCTGATCTACACATATCCCTTCAAGGAAGGCCCGGAATTCATCATTGATTCCTTAAAAGAGAGGTACGGTGGTAGGGTGCGGTGGCACATCGTTAATGATGAAGGTGCTAGGCCAGCACCGCATGTTGACATGTACTTAGTCGGTAAGCGTTTAATGGATCCTATTGACGCGTTGAGGCGGGCTCTAGAGCACCCACCCACACTTGAGCCAAGCATAAACATGCGGAGAGGCCCTAAGGACATCTTCGACCTCTTCATATACGCTACCCTACAAATGAACATATTCCTAAGGTACGTGGACATAGCTAGAATTATGAAGGAGCGCCTCAGGGTTGCTTACCCATTAAGGAAGGTAGGGCTCCATGTAGCCCACCTACGCAAGTCAGGAGCATTTTGGGGCACAACAATATTAGGTATTACTGAAACAACTACGGTGACCGGCGTGAAGATAGTTACCGGGAGTAAGCGGATGCTGAGGGAGTTAGTGAGGGTTCTGCTGAGGTACCCATACGTGAATCAAGCCTACTGGAGGAGAGACTGGGACTACGTAGCGGTGATCTTGAGGCTGAATACTGCGTGGGGAACCCGGCTTAGGTTCGCGCTTAAGGAGATGTTCGGCATTGAGGAGCTCGACCACCTCTTCACCACGGACATAGCGAACGTCAGAGTTAGGTTCACGATCCCCTTCAGGAACTTCGACCCGTTTAAGCGGGAGTGGGTTAGAGAACCTGCAGAGGTCGATAAGTGGTTGAGGGAAAGAGGTTACTACGTCGTGGGCATATCGAAGAACATGGGTGCCGGGTCAGGTAGTAACGCCTAGGTGCTTCAGCGCTTCATCAAGGACTTCCTTAACGGTCCTTAAGTTCCGGTCAGTGACGAGGGCCTCGATCCCTAACTCTTCCAACACCTTTACTGCCCTAGGACCTATGCCTTTGCAGGCAACGACCTTAGCACGCAACTTAGCCATGAGCTGAGGAACCTCACCGGGAACGTGGTGCTCGAGCGTGGGATTCTTAACGGCACTTACCCCCACTACCTTACCTTCCTCTACGTCGACCACGACAAAGTACGGTGCCCGGCCGAAGTGCTCTGACGCCTCCGAGGTTAGGTCGGGCCCATTAGCAGGTATCGCTATTCTAATCATTTCATACGCACCGAGAAAAATATTGCAATCGGGAAGTATTTATACTTATGTGTCACCGCACAGAAATCCTCGCGCCGTACACCTCACTAATAAACTTAAGTACCCCCTCCTCATCAACGCTCAGCGGGCCTGGCTTCATTAATTTCAAGCTAGTTGCGGCGGCAGTGAATACAGCGGCCTCATCAGGCTTTAATCCCCTAAGCTTAGAGTGAACGTATGCTGCGGTGGCGGTGTCACCCCTACCCGTCCTACCTTTAACCTCCTTAACCTTGAAGGAGGCCGAGAATATCCCACGCCCCTTAACACCTATGAAGACCCCCCACCTCGTGGTGAGGAGCACCTCCCTAAAACCAATGCCGTGTAGGGAGTCTACAATATCCTCAGGTTCCTCCGCCCCCGTGAGTAGCTTGCCCTCCCTATCATCAAGCTTAAGCACCGATATGCTCGGGGCTGCATCCACCTTCCAGTCCCAATCAACGTACTCAACCTTACCGCCAGTAATTCTCCTCGTAAAGCCCTGAACATCCAGCACTACGGGAGCTATGCTTGCCGCCTCCTTAACGAACTCCAGGTTGAAGTCCTCGGTGCTTAAGGGCCCCAAATAAACATACCTGATCCTCACCTCACGACATAGCCTTAAGTCATTAAGCACGAATGGCTCACCACGTGACAGCACCTCAATCTCCCTACCGGACGGCTTGTAAAGCAACTTACTCTTCATCGTTGACTTAGCAGGAATGTTAATGACCTCAACGCCAAGCTCACGTAAACCCTCGAGAATACTCACGTCCTCCTCAGCTACCTTTGTCACGACACGTACTCTATCGCCTAGCCTAGCTAATGCAGCACTAAAGTAATAGGGAGGACCAGCAATGATCTCACGCACATTGCCATCCGGGAAAACCTCCCACTCACGCGTTATGTAACCAAACGCGCACACGTCCAGCGTAACCGAATGAGTCAATGAGCACCCCCATGAAACCTTCTACGAAGATAGTATTAAATCAGTTTAGTTGACGCGCCTTAAGTATAACATAATGTTGGGTAAGTACGGCAGTCTCACAAGCGCTGCATACTGTGCCTCTTTATCTTTATTGGGGTCACGGGTTGCAGAGTTCTTCAGTCATTTCCCTAAGTAGGGTTGAGCTTACCTCATTAGTGACTCTGTCCACGACAGCCCTTGGTAAGTTCCTGAAGTTAGCTTCAACAGTCTCCCTAACGAACCGCGTAACCTCCTCTTTATCGCAACTGCAGAACCCAGCGATTCCTTTATACTTCTGGATTGCCTTAATCCTGACAAACATGTAGAACCCAGGTATCGCGGTTTTCAGTACCATGCCCGTGACCCTCACCTCAGACACTATTATTTCTGACACGTTACCAACGTATACTGTAGTTTTGTAGGTATTAAATTCTTTTTACCGTAACCGAGTTAAAGGTCTAAATGGAACCATATATTAACCCCTGGGCTTGTTAATTGATCAAGATCGTCATTAAGAGATTTTACATGTATCTTTAATACATTACGTGAATTGTAAATTTTTGAGCTAACGACGCATCAATGAGAAATTTATTTTTAAGGATCTTAGATAAGTTTTAGTGATCCTAGGTCAAGATACTTTCAGCAAGTGATGATATTGCCGTGAGCTGAGGGCCCGGGATGAAGAGCCGTGTTTAAGCTGAGGGAACCGCGCGGACAATAGCCTCTACTTTTATCCTGTGTTTATTCCTAGGAATATAGAGGCCGCCAGTCCTATTAGGTAGGTTATCGTTGCTGAGCCTAGGCCAGATAGCACTAGTTCGAGCGCTTTTCTCCCTGCAGGAAGGCCTGAGGAGATCGCTATTAGGTTTCCCGGAACTTAGCGTGTCCCCGCTCCATTGCCGCTAACTTCCTGAACTTCGCGGCTACTTGCTCGTCCTTGACTCTGTGGGCTAGTTCCTCGTAAATAAAGCTTGTTTCGACCTCGTCGCGGTACAGGTCATTAGCGAGCTTAATGATTTCCTTCTCTGTTAGTTTGCTGTTGCTGCTCATTGCGCTCACGTTTTCTGTTTTCTGGTAACTCATTAATTTGCTGTGGTTTGAGCCACTAAGGATTTTTGGTTACCCTAACCAATATGATACCGTGGGAAGATGGTGCGGTGTGTCAGTGGGTTAGGGGACTGTAGCTCCGTACTAGGGGGATTGAGGAAAGGAGTTCTTCTCGGTGTTTACGTCATAGCGTCCACGAAAACATCGACCATACCCGGGATCAGCGTTGCTGGAGCGTCTCCGGAGGCAACGCTTTATACGCCAGCGCTTGATGTTGAGTACCTTTACTTAGGCATGCCAGTAGGCATGAGCGTAATACCGGTGACGCCTGAGGGGCTCCCCACGCCAGCAGTGATTACTAGGTCATGCATAGAGCTTGGGAAGATACCTGCGGTAATAGTTGATGCTGGCTCGGCAATACGGCCTAAGGTGCCGCACGTAACACTACCGAGTAGGGTGGTGGGAAGGAGAATCGATGTTGCCGCAGCCCTCCCTTCAGGGACTGCGAGGAAGCTGTATTCGGAAGCTAAGTTGCTTGGCCGTAGACTGGCTGCGGGTGGAGCGCATGCTTTCATAGTGGGTGAGAGTATGCCCGGAGGAACCACTACAGCCATGGCGATACTCGCTGGGTTAGGTTACGATGCGTTAGGGAAGACCAGTAGTTCCTCCCCTAACAACCCTGTGGAACTTAAGGTTAAGGTTGTCGAGAAAGCCCTCTACAGACTCAGACACGGGGTTAAGTGTGACCCCAGCAACCCGTTCGGTATTATTGATTGCGTCGGTGACCCACTTCATGTCGCGTTAGCGGGGTTCGCTGTAGGCGCGCTGACGGAAGGCTCCACAGTACTACTGGCGGGGGG
>JAMOOZ010000153.1 GCA_027064885.1 Desulfurococcales archaeon | reverse complement strand
TACGACAAAGATCTAGGTCGAGCTAAGTCCGTGGTCAAGAGGATGTTCACCTCAAGATATCTTAATGGTAAGATGTTAGAGATAGATTACTCACAGCTTGAGGTGGTGGTGCAAGGGCTACTCACTAGCGACACTCAGCTTATCAAGGATATTCAGGACGGTGTGGACTTCCACTGTAAGCGACTGGCTGCTAAGTTAGGAGAACCGTATGAAGATGTGTACACCAAGTGTCACAACGAAGACCACCCTGAACACGAAGCCTACAAGGTTATGCGAACAGCAGCAAAGGGTTTTACTTTTGCACGAGCATTCGGGGCAGGTAAAGCAAGCATCGCAGCTAATACCGGAATGTCGGAGGATGAGGTGCAGCTCCTCATTGATGCCGAGGAGATCATGTACCCCAATGTCAGCAAGTTCTTCGATGGAATCGAGGGGACACTACGGAAGACGCGGGTTCCTACTCTGCGGTACGAGCCTCTTCCCGACAGTAACAAACGAGTGCAGTGCGGGGTAGGGTACTGGACTTCTCCTACTCAATGCATGTTCGGGTTCTATGAAGTACCTCTGAAGAAGTACATGCGTAAGAAGACTGGCATGGACACTGGGTTCTATCGTCCAGCCATCCAGAACTATCCCGTGCAGGGTGTGGCGGGTCAGCTAGTGCAAGTAGCAATAGGCTACCTGTTCCGGTGGTACGTACAGCACCCTCTCAAGGATAAGTTCAAGCTCGTGAATACAGTGCACGACTGTGTATGGATTGATGCACAACAAGAGATAGCCGAGGAGATTGCACATGAGGCACAAGATGTACTCGAAGCAGTGCCGACCTACCTCAAACAACTGTTCAATATTACCTGCCCCGTTAGCTTCCCATGTGAAGCAGAGATTGGGGACAACCTACTCGAACTGAAAGGAATTTAAAATGGTAGATGTAAATAAATTAATTCAAGGCGCAGGAGCACAGGACTTCACCAAGGAACAGAGTGGTGGTAACTTCGAGAAGGTATTACCCGAAGAGGGTATGGGTGTATGTCGGTTCCGTGAGTACATTGAGCTCGGCGTACATGACACCAAGAGTGCTAAGTATCCAAACAAGAAGCCAGCAAAGAAGGCTCGGTTCGTATTCGAACTCACTACCCCTAAGCACGTACGAGAGGTAGAGAAGGAAGACGGTACTAAGATTAAGATCCCTCACATCCTGAGCGTAGAGTGCGTGATCTCGTCATCAAGTAAGTCGAACTTCATCAAGTTGTTCAAGCAGTTGAACTGGCATGAGAAGTACACCCACCCAGCACAGGCACTAGGCGACCCCTTCCTCGTCACCATCCACCACGGATGGAAGAAAGGCGATGATCCTAAGAAGGATAAGCCGAGCTACGCTAACATGATGAAGGATGGAGCGTACACCTTAGCACCAGCACGTAAGGTTGATCCACTGGCAGGTACAGTAGAAGAGCTCGCAGTACCTGAGATGTTGAATGACATCAAGATCTTCTTATACGATAACCCTACTCAAGAGACATGGGATTCCTTGTTCATTGACGGTACGTATGAGAAGGATGGTAAGGAGGTCAGTAAGAACTGGCTGCAAGAGAAGATCCTGAGTGCAGTGGATTTCGAGGGCAGTGAGCTGCAGAAGCTGCTTGTCGATCTTCCTGCCCTAAGTACAGAGGAGGATCAGATTGGTGAGCCACATACAGCACAAGATGACCCTCCATTCAAGGCGGATGCACCTGTTGACCCTCTTGCTGGGTTAGGGGTTTGATATGAAGGACACATTAGCATTAGCTGAGGAGGTGCATGCTTCCAAGCATAGGTTGCAGGGTGAGAGTAGACGTGAGCAGACAGCACGGGTTGCTGGTGCTCTTACGGATTCACCTGAACACTTCGAGAGATTCAGGGAGCTGTTGCTGAAGCAGCAGTTCCTCCCTGCGGGGCGTGTCCAACTCGCGGCAGGTAGCACACTACGCACTACTCTACTGAACTGCT
>JAMOOZ010000152.1 GCA_027064885.1 Desulfurococcales archaeon | reverse complement strand
AACACCCGTACCACCCACCATTAGGGACAGGATCATCGACTGCGCTCCCGACCCGATGATCGTTGACGTCGCCCCTAAACCTAGTGCCCCTCCGGCCGCCACGCCGACTAACGCGGCTATTAGTGACGTTATGCCCCATTGGAGGAGGTTGACCTTAGTTATGCCTCCCGAGCTAACACCTCTTAACCTGAGTAGCACGTATACTTTGCTTACTTCCCTGCTGACTGTCCACGCCACTATCACGGCGACCGCGGTGGAGAGGGCGAGAATGACTGAGGCCTCAGCCAGTGATGAGGTGGACCCGCCGAATATTAGCTCCGTTAGTTTGTACTGCGGGCTCGACATTATTTCCCGTAGCTTGGCCACGGAGTAGCCTTTACTCGCGAGCACCGAGGCTTTGGAGGCATTCATGGTGAAGACCGCTACCCTGAACTCAGGGTACAGTAGTTGCTCACCCTTAGCGGAGGCCTCATGCGTAGCCTTACTTAACGCGTCAAGCGCCCACGGTCCAAGCACTATTGCTGACCTACCCACACTGCTTAGCGCTAGGTATGGTTTTCCCGGGAAGCCCCTAACTATGCCAGCTATTTTCACGTCCTTAATCATTATCTTGCATTCAAGGTCGATGCAGACACTCACGCTCTCGCCAACCCTCAGCGACCGACTTGCTGATACGGAACTAACTTGCTGGGGAACTACGTAAAGCGCCTCACCAGGCTTAAGTGACTTCAGCGCCTCGTCAAAAGGCTTCCCGACCCCCCACTCAGGGTACCAGTACGTGTTACGCAATAGCGCCTCCGGATCCGAAACAACAATCACGCCGACATCGAATACAGTGTTGTTAACGCTAACCTCCCCATCCCACCCAAGCGCTGCTGCCGACCATCCCTCACGTGTTCCTGGAGCCTTTATCAACGCGTTCACGGCTGAGTCAGGCCACGCGTTAAACAAGTGTTTAATGCCGAGTACCTCGGCCCCCACCGACGCCGTTACAGATGTGTCAAGAACTGACTGAGAAGCAGAGGTGAGTATGAGGGCTTGAGTCATTAGAGTTAGAGCGAAGACCGCTAACATCATCGTTGCGGCGGCCCTCCTCCTCATAACCATGGCTAAGCCCTTAGCAACTAACCCGTACTTCCCGCCAGCGGTGGCGGCACTCATCACCTTACCAACGATTACATCGTAGTGCACGGTAACTAGCTTAGCGAAGCCGTAGGCAAGCATTACTGGTGCGAAGGGCTTGAGGATACTCTCTATGGTTGACAGGATTATTAATCCTATGATCGTGCCTAAGCTAGCATGCCCCGACATGAAGGCATTCATTAACGCGGTCTGAGCCGAGAACCCTGCGAAGCCAGTGATCACGAAGTAAAGGCCAACACCCAGGCAGAACCACCCGAACTTACCCATCTTAAGGGGCTCTAGGAGGGCTTCAGGCGTTAAGGTGGTTTTGAGGGACTCCTTAGGCGGTAGGGCAGCGGCCACCTTACTCGCCTTCCACGCAAGATATGATAAGGTAATTGCCGTGAGAACCATGGACGCGGCTAGGAATACTGGGTCGGACAACACGTCTAGGGCTAGGGAGTAGTTACCGTACGCGATCCCGGAAATGGGCCATGAAACACCGCAAGCTACGAGGAAGCCGGCAATACCGGAACCTATGGTCGTCACCCATATCCAGCGCTTGAGCCTACCCGGTGAGGCCCCCCTAAGCCTTACGAGCGCGATCACCCTCCTAACGCTCAGTATGGCGGATTCGGATACTGAGGGGATCGCGGCAATCAGTATGAGGGCGACTGGCACTAACCCGAATACTATTCCGACGCGCATAGTGCCCTCTAGGCTTGTGAAGGCAGAGAGCTTCCTCTCCATGGGGTAAGTCGACGTGATCTTGAAGCCAGCCTCACTACCTATGTTCTTAACCACGACCTTAGCCGCGGTTATGCTAGCCGATATTGAGGCTGGGTTTAAGTAGGAATTAGGCTTTAGATCAACCAACGCAACCAAGTAGGAGAACCTAACTAATGGTGCCCCACCACAGTACTTTATTGAAGCATTCCCTAAGGTGTTGAGCAACTTTAACACAGTGTCTACGTGGTCTGGGGTAGTAACTACGTAGACCATCGCGTTAAGTCCTAGGTCAATTACGTTAGTTACTACGGAGAAGAACCCTGCCCTCCTAGTTATGGGGATCGAGGGGTTACTTACGATATCGTTAAGAACCTTAGACACTTCGGGCGACGGGAGCCGCGGCGTGATCCCTAGAACGGTCCTCGCGAACGTCCAGTTAACGAGTTGCGGGCCTCCACTCACGTACACTCTCGTAGCGTATCCTTGCCCTGCGTGCGGGTACCAGATGACGTAGCTGTCGTTCAAGTTAATGCCTGAAACAACGAGCACCCCAACAGAAGTCATTAAATCAATAAGGTCGGGGCACTCGCTCGAAGGGTTACCCCCTCGGGAGGGAGGGGTGAAGGCGATGGCGAAGTACGTGACGGAGTCATTGACTCGGGAGTCACTCATTAGCGCTTTATGAGTTCCCACTGCACGCTCAGCTAGTTCCTCAACCTCATTAATGGCGACGTTAAGGCTTACAGGTTTCTGCGAGAACGCAGTTTCATTCGCCATGATCCCCTCCCACCTCACCGTCGTTGCTAGTGACTGCGTCATCCCCCGGAACATGGCGACGGACGTTATGAGCGAGGAGAACACTAGGACAGCTACGAAGAACGCGAGTGAAGCAACTATTAGTGTGTAGCTCGACTTAAGCAGTGCCTTCACTCGGGATCCCTCCGAACTCTCGACCTAATATGTCGGTCGATATATGCTTAAAAACATTACTCTACATTGAATAGTAAATAAGCAAGCGTAGGAAGGTACGGGAAGTATTTATCACTCCTTACTCAGGACTACGGAAATAACTCGCTCCTTAGTTCTGAAAGGATAATAATTAAGTAAATGATTATTATGGTGAGAACCACGACAGCATTAACAAGCATTAAGGAACTCCCAACCCGTACCCAGAGCCAGGCCGCGGTTACCGCAATAAGCGAGAGGCTACTCACATCCATTATCGTCCTAAGGAGGCCATGCTCCCTTAACTGCCTAACTGAGCAGAGTACTATCTGAATAGCCGCGGCCATTGCTAGGGAGGTGAAGAATACCCACTCGATATTACCTCTTGTAAATAGGACAGTAGCTATCAGCGCTGACGCCGCAATGGTTGTGGCGAACCCTGCCTTAGCTAGGAATGATGCCCTACTTTCCATCACGGGTACCTTCTGCATCACCTAATTACCCTATAACATGTTGTAGTTATTTAAGGTAAGACCCGCCCGGAGGCAAGAGCGTAATGAAAAACAGTTAACTAGATCCTCTCTAGATGAGGACTCACTCCTCATGCTCTGCAAGGAACTTAAGCAGTAACCTAACACAGTATGCGGTAGCGCCCTTCGGGTAGTACGGCTTCTTAGGTCCTTCCTGCTGTGTCCACGCAGTGCCAGCTATGTCTATGTGTGCCCACTTAACGTCCCCGACGAACTTGCTCAGGAAGGTAGCCCCTATAATTGAGCTCGCTACCCTAGGGTACCCAATATTCTTCACGTCAGCCACATCAGACTTTATGTCTTCGTGATACTCCCTCCACAGCGGGAAAGGCCATAACTTCTCACCTGTGTCCTTACTTAACCGCAGGAGCTCCTCCTTAAGCTCCTCATCATTACTGAAGAGACCCGCAGCCTGATTACCTAGCGCAACTATGATGCCTCCCGTCAGCGTCGCTAGGTCAACCATGGTCGCTGGCTTATACTTCTTAGCCGCGTAGGCTAAGGTATCCGCGAGGATTAACCTCCCCTCAGCATCAGTGTTCGCTACCTCCACCGTTAACCCATTATACATTTTAATTACGTCTAGAGGCTTGTATGACTTCCCTGAGGGTAAGTTCTCCACAAGAGGTGTGAGTGCAGCTAAGTTAACCTTAAGCCCTAACTTAGCGGCACCGTAAGCCACCGCAACCGCGTACGCCGCGCCAGACTTATCGTACTTCATTTCAAGCATTGAGGACGCTGACTTAATGTCAAGACCGCCGGCATCGAAGCATACTCCCTTACCCACAACGACGTACCATGGTTTCTCGTCTCCAGCACCCTTATACTCGATTATTAGGAGCCTCGGCCCCACCTCAGAGCCCTTACCGACAGCTAAGATGCCGTTCATCCCGAGCCTCCTTAACTCATCCTCCTCGAGAACCTCTATCTTAACTGGGAGTCCCTTAAACTCCTCCCTCACGCGCTCCACGAAGGTCGCGGGGTTGATCTCTGATGCTGGCGCGTTAGCTAGGTCCCTCCCGAGCCTGCATGCGTCCGCCACCGCATCAACCACGCACAGGACGTCCTCCCACCCATCAATGGGTTCATGACCGACGAGGAAGGCCTTCTCTACGCGCTTAGCATTATTGCTTGAAGACTTACGACTCCATGAATAATTAGCGAGAGACGCTCCCTCAGCTATGGCTTCCAGGCACTTATGCGGCGTACCGACACCGTTCGGGCACCTGAAGTGAATGGCTAGTCTCTTAACCCCCAACTCCTTAGCCTTCGCAACTGCCGCACCACCATAAACCCTTAAAGTCTCTGTTGTTGCCTTGCCCTCACCACCACCCACGACTATGAGTCGCTTGAAGGGTGTGGAGGGAGCGTAGATCACCTCAACCTTACCCTCGTCGAAGGTAAAAGACCCTAGCTCGCCTAGGGAGGATAACGCATTACTCACTGCCGCGTCAAGACCTCCGAAAACCTCCTTGATATCCTCACCCTTAAACACTAGGATAGCCAACGCGTCGGCCTCAACCCCCTCAACCTTCTCTACGACGTCGTAACGCGTAACTAACACGTGATGCTCACCGCCCCTAATCTTAGCCCGGAGAAAATACGCTTTACCGTGTGAGCCTCTGGAGCGGAACGAGGTGAAACGAAATCACGCGCGGGTGTTCCGCCTGTTCACACACGTACCTAAATAGGGATACTGCCGAAGTGATCCTCGGAGGTGAAGCCCGGATGGCAGGAATTAACGGGAAAGCACTGAAGGTGATCTCCGCAGCATCACTGATAGTGCTGATTGTGGCCTCAATGCTCACCGTGTTAGCGCCGGTAACGGTCACGGCAGCCTCGCCAACAATCCCTGCAACCGCAGGCCCGGAGAACGGGGACGTGAGCAAGCGCGTGAAGGCGGTTGAGGCACTCATAAATAGTGTTAAGCGTCTTATAAACAGAACCCTAACACTGGCAAGCCAGTACAACATAACAATACCTGAAAACCTAAGTAAGAGGTTAGATGCGGCGAAGGAGCTCCTAGCGAACGCCTCATCAATAGCGCGGGATGAACCCAAGAAGGCGATGTGGTTAGCGATCAAGGCGGGCAGGCTGGTACTGCCGGTGTATGTGTACGTGGTGAGGCACCTGCCAACGGAGGTTAAGGAGAAGATACTAGCGAGGAGAGTGAGTGCGGAAGTAAACGTAACTGAGTCAGCGATCAGGAGACTTGAAAACGTAGTCAAGTGGGTAGAGAACAGGATAGGTAACGTGCCTGGACCAGTTCAGGAGAAGTTAAATGAGGCCATGGAACTCCTAGACCAAGCTAAGGAGTTACTAGCTAACGAAACCAATGTCAAGCAGGCAATGGCCCTAGTAATCAAGGCAAGACACGAACTAGGCGCTGCCTACGTGACGCTCAGGCACGAGGCAGGGCGTGTATGGCATGTAGCGGTGGCGGCAGACATGGCGTTAAGGAACGTGGTGATGAGTACGGTGAAGCTTGCGATGGGGATCAACAGGACGTTAACCCTAATAGGGAGTAATCAAACCGAAGAAGCAGTAATTGCCTTAACAAAGCTACACAACTACGCCCACCACATGCTAGTCAGGATCAAGATAATGACCTCACACGTCAAGGTACCAGCAAACGCTTCACCAGTAATGAGCAACATGACTAAGGTGCTGGAGCTAAGCAAGGAGATACTCTCAGAGATCAATGCATCAACAGGGCAGGCAGTAGCGGCGCTGAAGGCAGGTGATGTGAACACAGCCATAATGGTGCTGAACACCACGTTAATCAACGTGAAGCCAGCAATAACGGAATTACTGAAGACCGCTAGATGGGCCCACGGAATACTGCTACACGTTAAGGTAATGCTAGAGCATGTAGACAAGAACATGAAAACGTGGCTAAGGAAACACCCAATACGCCACATACACCTACCGATAGTGCCAGGCAATATAGTAACGCTGGTCAAGATACTCGAGAATAGGGTGAGAGCAGCTAAGACAGCGTATGAGAAAGGAAAGCTAAGCTGTGAGGCATACGCCAGAATACTTAAGGGTACTGACGTAGCACTTCGCAACATCCTAAAGACGCTGAATAAGCTACCGGAGAAAGTCGCCAAGCCCTTAGTGGAGAAGGTGCAGAACCTAATTAAGCTGGTGGAGCATGAGCTAGGCCAACTAAAGTGCAAAGTGTGAGGCGAAGATTCACCAACCAGTACACTAGGTTGTTCACTAGGAGGGGGAGTTTTTAACTGAAGCCCCTCGGGGACCCGCCCACCCAAAGAGCGTGGGGGCACGGCACCGCGGCAGGGCCCTCCGAGCGTGCACACCCTTCACTCTCATGGGTGCCGTGCCCCCTCCCGCTAATCACTCTTCATTAGTCACTAAGCCCTTAAGGTACGCTTTTAATACCTCGTGCTTAACCTTGATCTTTGAGTGGTGACTTTGTGGGTGATTGCACTACCTACTGAAACAGGTGAGGGCCTAGACTCACGTATAGCCTCAAGCCTTGAGGAAGCGAGGTACTTAACCATTGTTAAGGTCAGGGACGGGGAAGTCACGGAGGTCCAGTCAGTGCTTATTGAGGTCGGAGATCATGTGCCTTCCCTAGCTAGAAAGTTAGGGGCGAACGTTGTTATATGTAATGAATTGAGTGGTGGGAGCAGGGCCTACCTAGCCGTTCTGGGTTTCGACATAATTTCAGGTGTGGGCGGGCTAGTTAAGGACGCGGTTAATGCTTTCCTGGAAGGCAAGATAAGTTTTGTGCCCGAGGAGTTCAGGCGAGGTTAGGTGGTTAGGGACGGACGGTAAGGGGCATGCCGGCCTTAACCTTCTTGTTACGTCCTCAACCGCCCTAGCGTTAGGCTTGAGTGGGGGGTTAGTTAATGCAGTCATAATCCTCTCAACGATCCTCTCAACACTCCCTGACATCGACCTGAGGCTGGAGTTACCTCACCGTAAGTACACGCACAACGTGCTCTTCGCGCTCCTAGCAGGGTCAGCGGCAGGGATCGTGACAAGCGTGCTTGGTTTCGGGTTTGAGCTTGGTTTTTACTCCGTCTGTGTTGGTGTTCTGACACACATATTAGGTGACCTCCTGACCTACAGGCCCTTCGCCCCCCTCTACCCACTCGTTAGGCGCAGATTCTCCTTCAGGCTATTCCACTCTTCCAACAAGTACGTTAATTCTACCTTCCTTCTCTTAGGTAGTGCCGCGTATTTTGTGTACCTTGTTAAGTTAGTTGAAATACGTAACCTTGTGCAGTTTCCTTGAAATAAAACCACCCTTAAAAACCGAGGTGCACACATAAATGTGTCGGTTTGAGACATAATACGCTTACCACGGGAGGTGATGTTAGACGGGAATCGACCCTGAAACCGTGAACACCCTCAACGAGCTAATTGACTTAGCCATTAAGCATGCTGGGTCCATGGGCGCTACCTTAGCGGAGGTGCGTGCGCAGGCAATAGTTTCTGAAAGCGTTACCGCGGACAACGGCGTCCTTAAGGAGTTCTCGAGGACGTTGAGGGCTGGGATAGGTGTTAGGGTACTTTACTCCGGCAGGTACGGATTCTCAGCAACTAATAGATTAAGCAAGGAAGCTGTCCTAAAGGCTGTGGAGAACGCGCTCTCAGCAGCTAAGGCGTCCGAAGAGGAAGTTAAGCCCGCTGAGAGACTAAGCATTAGGGGTAGCGCTGAGGTCGACGTTAAGGTAGACCCATTCACGGTGCATGAGGAGGAGAAAGTCGCGCTAGTCCTTAATGCGAATAAGGCCGCGCTCCAAGTACCTAAGATCAGGTCAGCGGTAACGATCCTAGGTGCGTTCGAGGACTTCAGGAGGGTCGTGACGAGCGACGGCACCGACGTGACCGTCAAGGCAGCAATGACGGGACTAGCTCAGTTAAGCGTCGCGTTAGAGGCTGGGGTCATGGAGAGGATGCGTGACTCTGAGGGGGCCGTGGCTGGCTGGGAGTACATGAAGTCAAGGGACTGGGCAAGCTTCAGTAGGGAAGTAAGCGCGACCGCGGCCGAAGCCGTGAGTGCCTCAACACCCCCCGCAGGGAAGTTCAGGGTAATTGCTGACCCCCGGTTAATAGGGCTAATACTTCACGAGGCATTCGGCCATGCCCTAGAGGGAGACTTAGTTTACTCCGGTGCATCAGTTCTGGCGGGTAAGCTAGGTACGCAGGTAGCCGCACCGCAAGTAACGATCGTTGATGAGGGCGTTGTTAATGGCGGGTATTTCGTTCCGTACGACGATGAAGGGAGCAGGAAGGGCAGAACGGTTGTTGTTGAGGGAGGTGTGCTGAAGTCCTACTTAACAAGCAGGGCTACTGCGAGCGCGTTGAGGATGCCTGTAACAGGTAATGGAAGGGCACAGGACTTCGCCTCAGCCCCCATAGTAAGGCAAACAAACCTCTACATGGTCGGAGGTGACTGGAGCTTAGAGGAAATGATCGAGGACATTGAGTTCGGGCTATACCTAACTGGTAGGGGGGCCGGGGGCGGCGAGGTCGACACTGCCGCAGGCACGTTCACGTTCTCCGTAGGGCCCTCCAGAATCATCAGGAAGGGTGAGCTCGCCGAGATGGTTAGAGGCGTGGTTGTCTCGGGGATGGTTCTCGAGACCCTCAAGGGTGTTGAGGCTGTAGGCAAGGACGTTAAGATCAGGACGTCGGTCTTCGGAGGTTGCGGTAAGGAAGGCCAGACCGTGAAGGTTGGTTTCGGAGGCCCGCATGTCCGGATCAAGGAGGTGACGGTTGGGGGGAGGTGATGCTGGATGAGCACACACTCACATGATGTGGAGAGGATCCTCAAGCTAGCCGAGGAGCTAGGGGCGACGGAGGCCGAGGTATACAGGGTTTGGGGCAGGGAAGTGAGGATCAGGGCAACAGACAAGATCGTTCAGCCTAAAGCCCTAGAGCTGGACGCGATAGGCGTTAGGGTAGCTGTAAGTAAGCGCGTAGCCGTCGTAGGGACACAGGATCTAAGTGAGGCGGGAATCAGGAAAGCCGTTGAGGCAGCGGTAAGCATAGCGAGGGCAACGAATGAGGATCCGGACTGGCAGGGGTTTAACGAGGAGGTCGGTCTAACACCGTTAAATAATATCTGGGATCGTGAGACAGCGGAAACTAGTCCCGAGGACTTAGCGAACGTTGTTAAGGACGCGATAATAGCCGTTAGCGAGGGCTCACCCTTATCGAGGCCTGTGAGGTGCTTAGTTAGTGCTTCATCCTCCATTGTAGAGCTAATAAACAGTTATGGGGGCCCAGTAAAGCAACGCGTAACTTCAGTTGCGGGATGGGTCTACGTTAAGGCATTGAGGGACGGGAAGGAAGGGACTTTCTCGGGCGATGCATTCGCAAGGAGCTTAAGGGAATTCAGGTTACGTGACGTAGCCAAAGAGGCCGGGGCTAAGGCACCAGAATTCATTGACTCAAAACCCATACCGACCAGCACCTACGACGTGATCCTAGCACCCCGCGTAGCCACATCAATACTATCGATAATGCTGATGCCCGCACTCTCAGCACTCTCCGTACAGCAGGGCAGGTCCCCGCTCGCCGACAAGGTGGGTGAGGCAGTCACAGCTAAGCACATCACGATAATTGATGCTGGTGCCGATCCAACGAAACCCGACGGAAGAGAGTTTGACGATGAGGGACACCCGACAGTCAATAGGGCCTTAATAAAGGAGGGCATCCTCCTCGACTACGCCTACGACTCCTACACCGCTAAGAAGGAAGGCAGGAAATCAACAGGTAACGCGTGGCGCAACTACTCCTCATCCCCGACCCCGAGACCGAACCACGTACTGCTGAAGCCGGGGAACGCAAGCCTCGACGAAATGATTAAGGAGATTAGGAACGGGTTACTCGTCGAGTCAACGATAGGCGAGTGGCTCTCAAACCCCGTCAGCGGGGATCTCAACGCGACCGTGACCCACGCATACCTAATACGTGATGGTGAGGTTAGAGGAACGGTTAAGGGCGTCGTGCTCTCAGGGAACTTCTACGAGTTAATGAAGGGGAACATTGACCTAATAGGTAAGGCAACCGAAACACACGGCTCGGCAACAGCACCACACATACTATTAAGGAACGTGAGGGTGGCTGGTAAGTAAGGTACATCAAGGAATACAGAGCAGCGATTTTGATGTTATTTTACCCACATATTTTACCCACAAAAATAAGTTCCCTTAGGAAAACTTCATGTGATAGCGTCACCCTTAACGATTGATAGCATCCCTAA
>JAMOOZ010000151.1 GCA_027064885.1 Desulfurococcales archaeon | reverse complement strand
CTAGGAAATATACTGAGTGCCGCCGCCGGGATTTGAACCCGGGTTTCCCGCGCACCGGGCCTATCCGGGGCCCATGTGGACACGGGCTCGAGAGGCCCGCATACTTGGCCGGGCTATACTACGGCGGCGTGTTTCCTATTTTGAATACGGTATAAGAGTTTTTATTTATTCTCCTCGGTTTGTCTCTGCATGTATTTTTCTCTTAGCTGTTTTACGAGTCCTAGTATTTCTCTCCGCCATAGGATGAGGAGTGATATGAATATTATTTGTCCGTAGTCGGGTTCTATTACTGCTCCTTTACCGGTTTCTTCGAGGAGTAGGAGTGGGAGCGGCTGTATCTCGACGTATCTGGATGCCATGTAGATGATGGTGTAGTGTACGAGTATTATTGCTATAGATGTGAATGTTAGTATTAGGCGCCCGGTCTTATTGAGTTCTATGAATGAGTAGAGGATTACTAGTATTATTATGAATATACATGCTAGTGATTGCAGCGTGTATAATGGGTCTATAGAGCTCCTCGGAACAATATATGCTGCATGGATCACTTGTAGACACCGTATTATATACTCCCTCCACCGTATAGGTTAATCTATGGAGGGGATGGTATTATGAAGGCTATGGTTCTCCACAGGCCTGCACCGATAGAGAAGGAGCCTCTCAAACTAGAGGAGCTCGAGGTCCCGGAGCCGGGACCCGACGAAATACTGATCGAGATCAAGTGCTGCGGGGTCTGTAGGACTGACCTACACATTGTTGAGGGCGAGCTGAAGCCCGTGAAGCTACCAGTGGTTCCAGGCCACCAGGTAGTAGGGTATGTGAAGGAGGTTGGCTCGGAGGTAGATGATGTTAAGCCCGGGGACCGGGTCGGTGTTCCATGGCTCTACTGGGCATGTGGTAGGTGCAAGTACTGTAGACGGGGCCTCGAAAACCTATGTGACCATGCACTGTTCACCGGGTATAGTGTGGACGGCGGCTATGCCGAGTACATGGTGGCGAAGAAGGGCTTCGTACACCCACTGCCCAATAGCCACGACGACTGTCATGCCGCACCCCTACTATGTGCCGGCGCCGTAGGCTATAGGGCTCTGAGGCTCACAGGCCTAGTTGAGCGGGGCGAGGGTGTTCTAGGGCTCTTCGGCTTCGGGGCGTCGGCACACCTCATGCTGCAAGCGGCTAAGGCGCTGGGACTAGAAGTATATGTTTTCACCCATACGCCCTGGAAGATAGAATACGCGTATAAGCTGGGCGCCGACTGGGCCGGTGATACCCGTGAGACTCCTCCGAAGAAGCTTGATGCCGCAATAGTATTCGCCCCGGTTTCATGGGTATTCATAGAGGCGTTGAAGAAGCTGGATAAGGGTGGTAGGGTGGTACTAGGAGAGATCTATATGTCGCCGATCAAGGAGCTTGACTACAGCCTATTATGGCTTGAAAGAGAAGTCAAGACTACTGCGAACGTGACCCGCCGCGACGTACGTGAATTCCTCGAACTAGCTGGACG
>JAMOOZ010000150.1 GCA_027064885.1 Desulfurococcales archaeon | reverse complement strand
CGAGCATGTTCTTCATCGTACCTGATGTAGCCTTAAACGGCGTTCCCCGAATACCCCTCACGATAATCCCGGTAGTCACGTACTTAGGCCTAGCGTGCGCTGACGCAGCATTCACTTTGCAGGTCTTCGGGCAGAGGCGTGTCGATCCGGCGAGCGCGGCCCTAATATTCCTGCTAGAGCCCGTCGTAGCCACGGTAATAGCTTCGACGCTACTGAGGGAGGCGGTAACCCCAATGAGGGCGGCGGGAATGGCGTTAATACTGGCTGCCATAGTGGCGTCTCAGTATGAGGTGCTGAGACGGGGTAAGCGCGGCTAGCCCGAGGCGGTCGCTACACAGCACGCATCCGCAATCCTTGAGGTACTTCCTTAACTTGTTAAATGGAATAGTATTGGGCAGATGGATTCAGGTGTCCGGAAGGTGGGCTATATTGGCTTGCGTCGGTACAGGTTATTTTAATATTCGGCATTTCTGCCCCTTAACATTTAGCTTGACTGTATTGTTTTTTTATCTTTATTATCTTTATAAAGAGATTAATCTCAAATCCAATTAATCACGGTATGCTCTTCCTTATCAACATCGAAGTTATTATTAGGAAAGCCAGTGTCTGTACTACCATAGCGACGGAAGCTATGGCGGGCGGTATCACGGAGTACTCCCCGGTGTAGGAGTACCTGATTAGTTCTGTTGAGTATGTGAGGGGGAGCGCGTAGGACAGTGCTCCTAGGGGTGGTGGTAGCTGGTTAATCGGTATGATTACTCCCGATAGGAAGATCATGGGGAACCTCACTATGTTGAATACCGTCATTGTTTGTGAGGGGTCCTTGATGGCGAACGCTATTAGCACGCCGAAGCTCGAGGACTGGAGAATTGCTAGTAGTAGTGATAGGGCGAAGAGCGCTGGGTTTAGGGGGAACGCGTGCAGTAGCGCGTACACTATGAGCAGGGTTGTTAGCGAGGTGATTAGCCCGAATAGGAAGCCGCCGAAGGACTTACCTAGAGCGATGGAGACGTACCTCGTAGGGAAGAGTAGGAGGCGTTCGAAAGACCCTATCCTCCTCTCGAAAACTATGGATGCCCCAGCCATGGAGGTCGCGCTGAAGAGCACGGTCATGGCTATGAGTCCCGGCGCGGCCCACACAGAGTACTCTCCCCTCTTGAACAGGAAGGCCGCGGTGAACGCTATCGGGAACAGCACGCCCCAGCTAATCGTTCCTGGCTTCATGTAGTATTCCTTCAGGTCCTTCTTCGCTATGTAGTACGCGTGTTCCAGCACGTCACGCATTCTTACCACCCACGAGGCTCAGGAACACCTCCTCTGCGTCAGCCCCTCTTAAGCTAAGCATGCTTATCCTCAGTCCTTTATGACGTGCGTACTCGATGATGCCGTCAAGGGCTGTGAGTGCGTCATCCACCACGAGCCTCAGAGTGTTATCAACGACCTTAACGCTAACGACGCCCTCAATACTTAGGATGTCCTCCGTATGCGGTGTGGAGGGACTGAAGGAAACCTCCACGATCTCCTGCGCGGCAACCATCCTCTTCAACTCGTTCGGCGTCCCCACAGCCACGATCTTCCCTTGATTAATCACGGCTATCCTATGGCAGAGCCTGAACGCCTCATAAATGTTATGAGTCGTGAGGAATATCGTGACGCCCCGCCTGTTTAACTCGTTGATTATCTCCCATATCTTCCTCTTACCTAGAACGTCTAACCCTATGGTGGGTTCGTCGAGGAAGAGGATCTTCGGGCTATGCATGAGGGCAGCGGCGATGGTTAACCTCCTCTTAAGACCCTTCGACAAGTTCTTGAACTTCCTGTTCTTAAATCTCCCCAACCCGAAGAACTTCAGTAGTTCCTCAGCACGCTTCACCCTCTCCTCCCTAGGCACGCCATACATTTCCCCGCAGAAGATCAGGTTATCCCAGCATGAAAGCTCCGCATACAGGTTGGAGATATCGGGCACAACCCCTATCAGCTTCTTGACGATCCTCTCCTCCTTCCTAAGGTCGTGACCATCGATGATGGCCTTACCCTTCGTTATCTTAGTTAACCCGCAGAGCATCCTTATCGTGGTGGTTTTCCCTGCGCCGTTAGGACCTAAGAAACCGAAGATCTCCCCTCTGCGGACGCAGAAACTAATGTTATCCACAGCTCTGAAGCTACCGTAGTCTTTCGTGAGGCCCTCAACCCTGCAGATGCAGTCCTCGGTAACTGAGGTGCTGGCGGCTCTCGACACGTGCTCACCTCAAGCTGCTCGTAAGAACTTGTATTCATTACTTAAGTTTTTACCCGTAACTCAATCTGATAACTTGCTAGGGCTGGTTACACGGTGTAGGTTAATTAAGGAGTAAGATAGTAATTACGCCAGCACTAATTACGGCCGCGCATAATCCCCAGCAAGCTGATCACGTACAGGGCAATCCTCCTCCAACAACCCATTAACTAGGGAACAACGATCATAGGGACACCCATGACATGGATCACAACGTACATCACCAGCACCATAACCCCTAGAGCTACTAAGTGTATACCTGACACTAGCCTTCTTACCCTTAAGAGTTACTAAAAATATAATCTACCACAGACTTGAGGTGAGCTTGAGAGGAGGAAATGCAAGACTTTGCCCTTGCACCCTTATAACACTTAGGCGCGGCCGTGAACCTAATAAAACAAGTAGGACGCCCACCTTAAGGGGAAAAAGAGCCCTGGTAAACTTCTTTAAACCTTTGGTTTTGACTTATCCTAGACGTAACATGTAAAGCTAGATCAATAAATTTAGAGCAATTAAAAATCTATGGAGAAGAGGAATTTTAGTATAAAATAATATATTCTACTTTATGTTTTTTAAAACTTTTGTTCTGATGCCCGAAACGAAAATTTTAAAAAGAAAAATAACGAACCCTCACACAAGGGTCCATAAAATGGACACAAAGTACATAGCTTCTCTGGTAATATTGTTCTTAATAGGAATTGGTATAGGGTATGGTGCAGCGTACGGAATATATGCTGCTCAGAAGCCAGCTACCGAGACGATCACGAGCACCGTAACGTCAACAGTCACTCTTGGTGGCGGCGGTGGCGGGACCGTAACGGTGACGAAGACCGTTACTTCCACGGGCGGTATTCCTCAAGAGCTGGACACTAGAAACGTATATACGCTCTCTTGGGATCAGATAGTCCAACTAGCTAAGAAGGAAGGAGAGGTTGTGTGGTACGGGTTTGGAAGCACTTATGAAAGGAACTTCTTCACAAACCTTTGTCAGATGTTCACTAAAGAGACTGGGATTAAGTGTACGTACGTGCATGGAAGCTGGTTCGACACTGTTCAAAGGTTAATTAGTGAGAAGAAAGCGGGTAAGACCGTCGGTAGTATCGATGTGGTTCTGGCATGGTCTAAGCCTTTTGAAATGGCCTATACTGCTGGTGCGGTTTACGATGTAAATCTAGCGGAAATCATACCTAATGCCAAGGGAATACCGTTTGTCGCGAAGTACTTCCATGACATGTACCCAACGAACGGTAGGCATCTGCCTATACTATCGTGGTGGGTTGGCTTCCTGTATCGTAAAGACTTACTCAAGCCTAGTGAGTTGCCCCAGTCCTTCGACGAGTTACTTGAATGGGTTAAGAAGCACCCAGGAAAGTTCACGTACTGTGACCCGAATAAGGGAGGAAGCGGTCATACATTCTTAATCGGGCTTGCTGAATGGTATTATGGGTACGATAAGTTCGCCTTCGCTGCGTTTAGTGAGAAACGTGCTGAGGAACTATTCAATTCACCAGGTAAGTACAACATGTCATTCTGGGACTATCTGAACACCTTAGAGAAGTATATGTACATGCCGGGAACCTACCCGCAGGGTAACAAGGCAACGATAGAACTATTTGAGGCAGGGAAGGTTTGGCTTGAACCTATGTGGATATCAATAACTATGCAGGAGGTGGAGAGCGGGAGGCTCAACCCTGATTGGGTTGGCATGTACATACCTAAACCTACGATGCCTGGTCCATTTGACGGCGTGTTCATACCGTTTAACGCCCCGCACAAGGCTGCTGCGTTAGTGTTCATTAACTGGTTGCTCTCCGATAAGGTTCAAGCGTTAATACCTGAGAAGATAGGGGCCTACCCCGCAGTAACAAAGGCTTGGGAACTAGTTCCCCAGAGTGTCAAGGAGCAGCCCTGGTGGCCCAAGAACCCGCCTTACAACGACTTAATCACTTGGAGAAACTTTGGTCCGCTATGGTTCAGGCACGCTGACTACATGTTCTACTTAATGCAACAATGGGTAAACCTCGTTGCTAGAAAGTAACGGGGTTGGATGATATGAAAATATCAAAGGATGATATAATATCAATCCTCTTTCTTTTTCCCCTATACGCCTTCCTTGCTGTAATGGTATTTATTCCGCTACTTAATGTGGTGTTAGGTTCTGTTGGAATATCCCTTTTTGGGGGACAGTCAAAGTTCAGTCTTGAGGGTTACTTAAAATTCATTGACCCAAGTGAGCCTTACTTATACTCGCTTTTCTTCACCATATACATAAGTTTGATAGCTACTGTGATAAGTGTCATAGCGGGGTATCTTTTTGCCGTATACTTAACAATTAAGAAACCTAGGATATGGCAGAAAATATCAACAGTGATGACTGTGCCCTTGTTTGTTCCCTATGTTGTAGGTGCTTTTATGTGGTGGACTCTACTATTTCCTTCAGGGTACCTGTCCTACGTTATAAATGGGATACTCATGAGCTTAGGCATAATAAAAAGCCCGATACCTTTAGTCAATGACCCTCACGGCATAGGCATACTTTTTGGCGAGGTATGGATTAGATTCGTTGTAGCGTTCATGATGTTCTATGGACCCCTGCAGCTTGTGAGTCAAGATCTAGTGGATGCGGCAAGAACTTTAGGTGCGTCAACATGGGACATCATCAGGAAGGTATACATACCTATAACGAAGTACTCCATAATTGCTACATCCGCAATAATACTCCTAGCAACGATGGCTGGAGTATCCATACCGTTAATACTAGGAGGGAGTTGGCCGCAATTCTTAAACGTGATGATATATATTGACGTCACAAGGCTCTTTAGGTTCCAGACAGCATACGTTTCAGGAGTATTCTACATAATATCATCACTAGTACTGGGTTACATATTCTTCAGATTTACAACGAAGAGGGTGATAATTCAAGTGAGGTGAGGATTGCCTTGAGGAAGCAGAAGATCTGGGACATACTAATAATAGGACTCGTGGTTGCTTATATAGTGCTTCCCTTACTTGTCCTGGTGGAGTACGCCTTCGCTGAGGTCTGGTACGCATACCAGTTATTCCCCTCGAAGCTGGGATTCAAGTGGTTTTCATGGGTGCTTGAGAATTATGATACTCGAATGTCATTCATATATAGCTACACGTTAGCGCCTTTAGTCATGATAGCGACGCTGGCTTTATGCATACCAGCTGGTTATGTCCTAGGGACCAGGAGGAATAAATTAAGCCTAATAACTGAGAACTTAGTTAACATGAACATGGCACTACCGGTTATTGTCATAGGTGTGGGATTACTTCCACTTTATTCCCGCTTAGGGTTACTGAATAATTATTGGGCATTAATACCTGCCCACATGATAGGGGCTATTCCCTACACGTTAAGAAGTATAACAGCCGCATTCATGCAGGTTCCGAGGGAACTTGAGGAAGTGGCCAGAGTATTGGGGGCCTCGAAATTAAAAGTTATCCAGAAGGTTTACATACCGTTAACCTGGCGCGGAATACTCGCAGGAGGGGTGTTTGCCTTTTCATGGTCCTTAAATGAATTCATATTAACGATGCTGCTGGGATTCCCTGGAGTGAAGACCCTTCCAGTATCAATATATGAATATGTTGGAGGTTACTACCTGACACCCCAGCCCGCTGCCGCGCTAAGCCTGCTGATAGTAGTTCCGGCCATAGGCATAGCCGCATTTCTCGAGAAATACCTTCAAGTTTCACTTGGTCTGGGTGGGGGGTAATAATGGTCGTAATAGTGCTAGAAAACATACTAAAAAAATTCAAGGGGGTTGTAGCTGCTGATATACCGTACCTTAAGATAGAGGATAAGGAGTTCTTTGGCCTACTAGGACCCAGCGGTAGCGGCAAAACAACCACCCTACGCATAATTGCTGGGCTAACGAAGCCTGATAGAGGAAGGGTGTTAGTGGATGGTGAGGACATAACTGATAAACCACCAGAGAAACGCAACATGGGTATGGTGTTCCAGAGCTGGGCCCTGTTTCCCCATCTAACGGCGTACGAGAACATAGCGTTCGGACTCAGGTTAAGGAAGATCCCGGAAGACGAGATTAAGGCAAGGATAAAATGGGCCGCAGAACTTCTGCAGATAGAGGAACTCCTTGACAGATATCCTCATCAAATGTCGGGTGGTCAGCAACAACGTGTGGCTGTGGCGAGGGCGATAGTCCTTCAACCACGTGCACTCCTTTTTGACGAACCATTAAGTAACCTAGACGCGAAGTTAAGAGAGCAGGTACGATTTGAGTTAAGGAAACTTCAGAAAAGACTGAAAATAACCTCCATTTACGTAACGCATGATCAGGCCGAAGCCTTCGCGATATGCGATAGAATAGCTATCCTAAACAAAGGGAAAATACAGCAGATAGGCACGCCTGAAGAAATCTATAACAGGCCAGCAACAAAGTTCGTAGCAGGATTCTTAGGCGTAACTAGGTTTATACGCGGAAAGGTGGTAGAGATACTAAATAAGGACACAGGACAGGTGCTGGTTGAGACAGAGGATCACATCGTTATTAAAGCAACAGGTAACTTGCAGAAAATTAGTAAGTCAAGCAACGTCCTATTGGTTATTAGGCCAGAACACATAGTGTTGGCGGAGGAATCAAATGACAATGTGTTTGAAGCAGTGGTTGAGAGAGCTACATACACAGGAGACGCTATAGACTATGACATTAAACTAGGGAAATGGAACCTCAGGTTTAAGACGCCTGCTAACCTCAGGATTTCACCGGGTTCTGTCATTAAGGTTAGAATAGACCCAAGCAGAGTAGTAGTTATTCCGGATTAGACTTTCTTGGTGATCCCCCCCATGGCCAAGATAACCATACTTGGAGCAGGGGCTATGGGCTCAGCATTAACTATACCTTTAGCCGATAATGGGCATGACATCAAACTATGGTTCACGGAGTTTGATAAACCAATACTGAACGCTCTTGCCCAAGGTAGGGAGCACCCTAGGTTGAAGACTCGCCTGCCTAAGGAAATCTCCCTATATGGCCCAAGTAGTTTAAAGGAAGCTGTAGAGGATTCGGAGGTAATAGTAATTGCAGTTAGCTCTAAGGGTGTTTACCCCATCACTCAGAGATTGAGGGATGTAGGGGGTTATGAAGGAAAAATCGTAATGACCGTTACTAAGGGGATCGAGGAGTTCAACGGGGAGTTCATGACTATGACTCAAGTAATCAGCAAGAACTTAGGCGGCGTGGACATAGTGTTTGTTTCAGGACCGTCTCTAGCGGCGGAGCTCTCTAGGAGGATGCCTACGCACGTTGTCTATTCTTCGGTGAGGGAGGAGGTTGCACTGGAAGCTAAGAAGATATTTGAAACGCAATACTATAGGATATCCGTAACGAGCGACGTTATCGGTACAGAATTATGTGCCGCGTTAAAGAACCCCTACGCAATAGCTTACGGTATAGTTGAGGGCTATTCAGCTAAAAATTCCGTCGAAGGGTACAAGAATCTAAGAGCATCTATGATAACTAAGTCCGTTAGTGAAATGGCCGAAATTGTCAGCAGGTTAGGCGGTAAGAAAGAAACCGCTTTCGGGCTTTCGGGCTTTGGCGACCTATACGTAACGTGCTTAGGAGGCAGGAACGGATTGTTCGGGAGGTTACTTGGTTCAGGGCTAAGCGTTGAGGAAGCCTTTAAGGAGATGAAAGCAAGAAACCTAGGTGTTGTGGAGGGGTATGCTAACGCACTCACACTTCATAATTTCCTACTAAGAAAAGGAATAGGGCCTAGGGACGCACCAATAATCCATACCGTTTACAAGATCCTGTATGAGGGTTACGACGCTACTAAAGTAATTAACGTGCTGTGAATTCTTCACATACGTGCATGAATTTTGTGGTGACGTACGCGTGAGCGGGAGAAAGTATGAAGGCGTGATCCTGGATATAGATGGGGTTCTTAAACGCGGAAGTAAACCAATACTTGGTGCTCCAGAGACAGTAAATAAGTTGAGGGAATTAGGTCTTAAAGTAATATTCCTCTCAAACTTATCGACGAAATCCCGCGAAGAGTACGTCCAGACGCTGAGGAGCATCGGTATTAATGTATGGCCGGAGGATCTGGTGTTAGCAACCAGCGCCACGGCTGATTACGTAGCGAGACACTCTAAAACACGTAAGGTTTACGTGGTGGGACATGAAGGGCTGATGAAAGAGTTGAGGCGAGCAGGCCTGATACTGGTTAATGACCCAGAGGAAGCGGAATTCGTAGTTGCAGGTTCTCCCTTTGATGAGAAAGGATTCGTGACAGAGGAGAACAGGTGGAAGTTCACAGGGGCCATACGCGCTATTATGCTAGCTAACGCCAAATTTGTGGCTGTTAATCCAGATAAATTATTCCCTGGGTCGGACGGTAAACCAATACCTGGTACGGGCACTTTCCTAGGAGCGATAGAGGCCGCCACAGGGGTTAAGCCCCTAATAATAGGGAAGCCTTCCAGACTCATATACAAGGTGGCGTTAGATAGACTTGGAACGCCGCCTGAGAAAACAATAATGGTTGGTGACCAAATATATACGGATATTCTTCCGGCAAAGGAGTTAGGCTTAACCACAGTGTTAGTGCTTACAGGCATTACGAGACGCGATGACCTTGAGAAAATGGATGATGTTACCAAATCAAAGATAGACTACGTGTTCAACTCTGTGAGAGCCTTAGTGAAGCTTGTCGGGGGCGAGAAGCAATGCTAGATAAGTACATTACTGATCTAAAGCAGGCGGCGGAAATTGTTAAAGAATACAGGGAAGTAACGCTGGCGCATCATAACGATGCTGATGGGCTGACCTCAGCTGCGGTGATAATGGAGGCACTTACGCGTGAGGGAATAAAGGTAAAGAACATACCTCTAGAGAGGGTTCGCCCGGAAATTGTTGAAAGGTTAGTCACTAAGTTCAAAGGGCTACTACTCTTCGCCGACTTAGGGGCTGGGGCAGCACCAATCATCTCAAAAATAAATGCCGAATACGGGGGTGGAGGTAATGAAATAATAATAATTGACCATCACCACGCGGGGAACGTACAGGATCCTAGGGTGCATGTTCTCTCAACAGAGATTTATGGAATAAGCGGCGATAAAGAAATTTCTGCAGCAGGAGCCGCTTACCTCTTTGCAAAGTGCCTTAATAAGAAGAACAATGACCTAGCGTATTTAAGCGTAATAGGTGCTGTGGGAGACAGCCATCATAGGTTCGGCAAGTTGGTCGGCGTGAACAGGAGGATCCTTATTGAGGCGGTAGAGAATGGACAGGTGGAAATCGTTAGTGAGGGAGGAAAAGAAAGGTATGTTCTAAAGATATTTGATGGGGTGGATTCAGAACGTTTTGCAAAGAGCTTGACAATACTAGGAGCTGTCGGTTACTTAATGAATGGGCCAGATATAGGCATCAGGACCGCACTCAAAGGGCCAAATGCGGAATACTATCAAACCTTAAAGAACCTTGCGAGCCTCAAGGCTAAAGCATTTAATAGAGTGACAGAGATGCTGAAGTCACAAGGACTTAATAAAGGGAAGTACATCCAATGGTTTCACGTACATGACATGTTCGCCCCGATGGGCGTTAAGGTCATCGGGGAGTTCTGCATGGAGATAAGAAACAAGGAATTCGTGAACCCATACCTCTACCTAGCAGGCTTTCAAAATATGCCTAAAGAGATACCCAAGTTAGGAAAGTTCAGCTGGGAAATAGTTAAGGTATCATTCAGATTACCGTCAAAGTTAGAAGAGAAGGTCTTGAAAGGTGAGATGCCGGGATATAATTATGTGGTACCGTGCGCAGCCACTAAAGTAGGCGGGGATGTTGATGCATGCCACGGCTACGCGTGTGCAACAACGTTTTCCAGAGGCTTGGAGGAGGAATTCATCAAATTATTCGACAATTGTGTTGAGGAATACCTGATGAACAAAGGGAAGAAGCAGTTAAAGCGAAGCTAATCAGTATCCCTAAAGATAACAAGCTAACGTAAGTTTCGCCAGAATTCATGTTCAGCACCTAACCTATTGTTTTAAGGCATCAAAGCCGCAACTATCCATAAGTACGTAAGTGCTTACTCCACCACGATCGAATCCAGCAGGAATAGTCTGCAAAAGGCAAGCCCTCCAAACGAAGCAAAACCAACAAAAACATGCCGCGACGAAAACAAAACAGCCAGAGGAAATAGTCCTAAGCATTATGCAGATTATGTGTTGCTCCGTTTTATTTTTGGAGGCGTTTGTGGTGGTTTATAGTGGGTTAGGCTACCCTCTAAGGACTTCTGCCCATCCAAAGGGATTTAGGCATCCTTAAAGATCATGAGTGATGGTCGA
>JAMOOZ010000149.1 GCA_027064885.1 Desulfurococcales archaeon | reverse complement strand
ACATAAATGATAAAGGTTCTATGAGGTCTTAGGAGGCCTGGGTGAACACCTTGAAAGGTATTTTCCGAGGATTTCGCTTAAAGTTAAAGAGGAAGGAGAGGCCTGAGGAGAGGGTTGAGGAAGTCGTTGAGGAGAAGGAGCCGCCGAGACTGACTATGCGGACACGCACGTTCCTAAGCGGTAGGGGGCATTTACTGGCGTCGTATCCTCTTTATGAGCCGTGGGCGTACGCATTCATAGTTGAGGATCCGAAGACAGGGAGGATCGTGTACAACGTTGAGGAGGTGAGCATGAATAAAACAGAGCTTAAGACGTATAAGGAGGTTATAGATTACATCACGTGGGAGCTAGAGCCCCCTGAGGAAACAACGGATGCTAGGGAGTACTTAATTAAGTACGCTCGCAAAGCAATTCGACTCTTCCAAATTAGGTTAGGCCGCACACCTGGGCTTTCTTGGGCTAAGGTAAGCTACTACGTGGAACGGGACCTCCTAGGCTACGGTCCGCTCGACCCCATCTTTAGAGATCCGAACATAGAGGACATATCGTGTAATGGCGTAGGGATACCCGTATATGTGTGGCATAGGAAATACGAATCCCTCCCTACGAACATAGTCTTTAATACGGAGAAAGAACTGGATGAGTACATCCTTAAGTTAGCGCACATGGCCGGGAAACACATATCCGTGGCGTACCCGATACTTGACGCCATACTTCCGGGAGGACATCGTGTCGCCGCCACCTTCCAAAAGGAGGTATCAACGAAAGGCTCAACCTTCACCATAAGGAAGTTCAGGGCCGACCCGATAACCATAATTGACTTGATAGACTACCGGACAATATCCCCCGAAATAGCCGCTTACTTCTGGCTAATCATGGACTACAAAATGACGACACTCATACTCGGCGTGACCGGCGCCGGGAAAACCAGCACGCTAAACGCCATGGCTAACCTCCTCAGACCCACCTACAAGATCGTAACTATAGAAGACACACCTGAACTAAGGTTACCGCAAGAAAACTGGGTACAGCTCGTCTCCAGACCATCATACCTAGCCACAGGGGGTGTAGGCGAAATAACGTTATTCCACCTAGTCAAGGTCTCACTAAGGTATAGACCCGACGTAATCATAGTCGGCGAGGTCAGAGGCGAGGAAGCATACGTACTGTTTCAAGCCCTAGCGACCGGCCATTCAGGTATGACTACATTACACGCGGAATCAATAGATGCTGCGGTCAAGCGATTAACGTCCCCGCCCATGAATATCCCACCCTCATACATACCCCTCATTAACGTTGCCATGGTGATAAAGCGAGTTATCAGAACGGATGAAACCGGTAGGCCCAGACCGGCTAGGAGAATAACGAATATCTGGGAGATCGAGGACTACGAGAAATACAGGGAAATAGCTAGGTGGGACCCAATACGCGACACCTTCAACTTAAAACTAAGCGACAGCATAGTCTTAAAGAAGATTAGTGAATTAACCGGCAAGCCCATGGAGAACCTCATAGAGGAAGTAGCCAGGAGAAAAGCCATACTAGAGTGGCTAGCCGCGAACCGCATCAGATCTTACCGAGAAGTAGCAACATACGTACAGAAGTACTATGTAAATCCGAGAGCCGTACTCAGAGAGATAGGCGTAGGAGAAATCTGAACTACCTAAGCCTTATCAGTAATTCTTTTAACTCGACACTTCTGCATTCCTTTGTATCTTTAGTCTTGAGAAAGTCCGCGTAAGCTACCTTAGTATAGAGCTTCTTCCACGACACACCTCATCCCGACTTCGTCAGTAACCATATGTAGAGCGCCGTGAACACAGCTAGTGTGGCATCAAAGTCCGGATCCGTTCCGCGCGGATCTTTGCCAGTCCAATCAATAGATGGTAAGGCGTTAATTATTATGAATCCGTCACCCTCCGCCCACGCAGCACTAACTATCTTACCCGTGCTGGCGTTTATGTAGAACACGTACGTTGGGGCCGCGCTGGGTGAAGTGTTT
>JAMOOZ010000148.1 GCA_027064885.1 Desulfurococcales archaeon | reverse complement strand
ATCGTTAAGGGCAGACCCGGGGAAGAGTTCAGGACCCTATACATTAAAGCCTTAACGGATTACGTCCCGCCAGATATAGTGATGAGTATTCTTAAGGAGTCCAGAAGCATTACGTGGTACCCCAACGGGTGGAGTAAGGGATTAGTAGGTGCTGCGGCGGCCGTAGGGTGGTTACCTCCCCATGACTGCACCTACGAGTTACTTATTTACCGGTCAAACCGTGGGTCAGAACGGTGCATTGACCACGACTCAATCATCATAATGGATAAGGAGACACTGGGCGAGACCTTCCTGAATATTGACCCTGAATCAGGTAGGGTATTAATAACGCCTGGAGGTCCAGACCCGGTACTGTGCGGTGTGCGAGGCAGTAAACCTGAGGTCCTGCTTAGAGCATTAAGCATCATTAAAGTATGCGAGCCTATCGAGGGATGGGTAATATTTAGGACAAATCAACACACTGATGCCCACCACGTGTTAAGGAAGGCTGACTCAATTAGGGCGTTTCAAACTGGTTGCATCTCCGGTACGGTGTCCTCTAAACCCGTTACGCTTGAGGGTGGAGCCACCTTAGTTAATGTCTGTGATTCCTCTGGATGCGTTCACGTAGCTTCCTTCAGGGAGAGCAGACTTTCAAGTGTGTTACAATACGTTAGGATCGGTGACGTGATTAAGGCGTGTGGCTCAGCTAAGTTTTGGGAAGGAATCGGGACAGTGCTTCAGGCTGAGAAGATTGTTTTGAGGTACGTACCGAGTTACATTGTGAGGAATCCGCGTTGCCCTGTCTGCGGTAGGAGGCTTAAGTCGCTTGGTAGGTCTGGTGGGCTTAAGTGCGTTGAGTGTGGGTTTAGGATTGCGGGTAAATGGGTTGAGTACGTCCCTGTTGAGAGGGACATTGAAGAAGGACTGTACTTGCCCCCGCCTAAGTCGTTTAAGCATTTGATGAAACCTCTGGAGAGGTATGGTCGTGAGCACTTATGTACCGAGCTTAAAGCACCTTGGACCGAATGGTTCAAGTAAGCTAATTATGTTAACTTAAATTAACAGGTTATAGGGAATACTTTACTTCTCCCTAGAGTGTTTAAGGCATCATGAACGTAACCACATACCCTAGCACAGCAACGAGCACTGAGAACCCTATCGCGATCCATAAGACACCGTAGGGTGAGATCTTAACCTTTGCGTCAACATCGTCGAAGAACCTTACTAGACCGGCTGCAGTCATAGGTCCGGTGGTCTTCCTCCTACTCTTTTTCCTCTTAGTGCCTCTCCTTTTAGGCATCGTAGCACCGTAAAGTGATTCTTATTTTAACTTAAAAACTTAATACGAGAGCGTCACGCATACGATGTGGGAAACGCCTTGAGCAGTAAGGACGAACTCACATTAAGGTTTGTTCAGAACCTCATGAAGAAGTACTACTACAGGAGGGACTCAGCACGTGGACTCTACGCAACATTCACATGGCTCGTTGAGGAGGTTGGCGAACTCGCCGAAGCACTGCTCTCAGGTGATAAGGAAGCAATCGCTGAGGAAGTAGCTGACGTCCTCGCTTGGCTATCCTCGGTATCTAACCTCCTTGACATCGATATTGAGGAAGCATTCAAGAAGAAATACATGAATCCTGAACCTCCATTATAGTGGGATAAAACTCCCACCCCACAAGAACTAAAGGGGTCACAAACCCGCATTACAGGATGTGTAATGCATAACACTACCACAGCCCCACCCCCCTTCAGGTTCACTTCCAAACACATTCAGAGCTATTTAGCTTGAAAACGCAGTCTACTTTTAGATAGGATTATTGAAATACTAAGAAAATAGAGAAATAAAAGAGGATTAGTGGCAAATAGTATTCTATTCTCCTTATTATTCAATTATACAAACCCCTTTCCTAAATAACTGGCAATTTCCAAAAGAAGTATAGGGGTGCGGGGTTCTTGCTTCCTATCTCAAATATGTGTGGGTGTAAGTGATTGAATTATGTTGCTCCGTAAGGTTCGTGGTTGATTTGGGTGGGAAATAAGTGGGTTCCAAAAGAAGGGTTGGGGTTATTTGCCGGCTAGTTTTAGTATGGTGTTCCAGGCATCATCAACTGCTTTCTCCAGTATCTTTATATCGTCCTTGGTTAGTGTTCTGAATCTCCCTTGTAGTTTGATGTATTCCTCGATCGGTTTCCTTTTACTCTTGTCGGCGTAGGGTCTGCTTGGTGGGCTTATGGTTACTTTCCCGTTTTCGGCTTCGAATAGGATCCACATTCCTGTCTCTACTGCTAGTTTAGCTACCTTGATTGTTTTTGAAGGATCGAATCTCCACCCTACTGGGCATGGGGCATGTAGGTGTATGAATTTGAAGCCCTTGATTGATGCTGCTTTCCTTAGTTTCTCTATGAAGTCGAGTGGGTACCCGACGCTGGCTGTCGCTACGTAAGGTACTTTATGCATGAGCATTATTAGTGGGAGTTCCTTCTTATTCTCCCTTTTTCCCCTCCATGTCGTGGTAGTCCACGCACCATAAGGTGTTAGTGAGGATCTCTGTATCCCCGTGTTCATGTATGCTTCGTTGTCGACGCAGATGTGGATTATGTTATCATTCCTCTCAGCAGCACCTGAGAGTGTTGCGAACCCTATGTCCGCAGTCCCTCCGTCACCTCCCCATGCAACGACTACAGCATCATCTCCGAGGACCTCTTTAGCTGCCGCTACTCCGGCGGCCACCGCATCCGATGACGCGAATGGTACGTTAAATGTTGGATAGATGAATGCTCCGCCCGGCATTAAGCCCTGAATTATTGAGGTGCATCCAGCAGGCACCACTAGGATAACTTTCCTCCCTAATGCCATCCCCAAGTACTTGAGGCCCAGCGCCTCAGGGCATCCTGGGCATGAGGCGTTGCCAGGTAAGAGGAACTTCTCCTTAGGTAAGTCCCTCAATGTAACTGGCACACTTCATCACCTCCCATAATACCATTCAATAAATCTCGAGAACTTACCTGTCTCCTCAACCTCCGCAACGGACTTCAGTACAGCGTCAGCTATGTCCTCATGCGTCACATCCAATCCCGTAATCCCTGCTAGAATGTTCTTTACGGGTACGCGGATTCCTGCAGCCATTAAGTGGGCGGCAACGTCAAGGAATAGGGGGCCTGCCGAGCCTGCCGACACAGACCTGTCGAAGACTATGACGCTCTTGGCGTTAGCCACCCACTTAAGTATGTCCTCATGTGGGAATGGCCTGACGTAACGTACCTTAATCAACCCGACTCTAATGCCGTTTGTCCTTAGGGAGTCCACGGCCTCACGCATGTCGCCTACCCAAGCACCAATCCCAATAATGAAATGGGATGCATCCTCACATCTGTAGCACTCGATTAACCCTCCGTACCTCCTCCCAGTCAGCTTACCCCACTCTTCATCAACTTCCTCAATAACTTTCTTAGCTACTTCCAATGAGTTGTGAATATCTTCCCTCATCCTCATGTTGTCTTTAAGGTTGCGGGGCACGTTACCCATCAGCAATGGGTCGCCGGGCCTGAACACATATGGTTGCCTCCTAGGAGGCAGGAACGTATCCACGAGTTCCTGGTCAGGTATGTCGACGGGTTCAGTCGTATGGCTAAGTATGAATGCATCAAGACCAACTATTCCAGGTAGGAACACACGGGGGTCCTCAGTTATCTTGAACATCTTTATTGTCTCATCCAAGACCTCTTGATTATGTTCAGCCATCATTATTAGCCAGCCACTATCACGCTGATCCATTATGTCTGAGTGATCGGTCCAGATATTCCAGGGCGGACCTAAGGCCCTCGTAACTATGGTCATTACGAGAGGTATTCTCGAGCCCGCAACCCACCACACCATCTCATGCATGTACAGTAACCCCTGAGATGATGTGGCTGTGAATGCCCTAACACCTCCTGACGCCGCGCCATATGCCGCGGCTAGTGCTGAGTGCTCTGACTCAACCCTAATTATCTTCGCGTCCATCTCACCGTTCTCTATGAACTGCGCTAGCTTCTCAACAATTGTTGTTTGCGGGGTTATCGGGTACGCAGCCACTACCTTAACCCTTGAGAGCTTGGCGGCGTATGCCGCCGCGTAATTACCTGTTAAGGGTTTAACCACCATCATAATCACCTTTCAGGAACCATAACTATGGCGTTCTTGGGGCATACGGTTGCGCAGATCCCGCACCCCTTACAGTAATTGTAGTCTATCTTGATGAAGGGCCCCTCTTCCTCGTTTAAGTCAATAACGTTTTCGGGGCAGTAGAGCCAACAAAGCCTGCACTTAATACACTTGGAGTCATCGTACACTGGGCGCATAGCTCTCCAGGATCCTGTCTTACCTGCGACACCTATGCAGGGTTTCGATATCGGGAGGACCTTACCTTTAACCTCCCCCTCACTCAAGGACCTTCACCTCCTTGTAAGCCCTTCTAGCGGCTTTCGCGTTAATTTCACCTCTATCACCGCCTAAGTAATCCTTGATTGCCTCCTCAATGACGCCTATGTCAAACCCTAGCGGTTTTGCTAGCGCGCCAAGTATGGCAGTATTGACTAAGGGCCATCCAGCGAGAACTAAGTTTAAGTCTAAGGCGATCTTGCTTGCATTTACGTAATAAATTCTGTAGCTCTCACCGAACTCAGGCTTCGATGGAGAGTTAATGACTATTGCCCCACCCTTTTTTAATCCATCCAGCACATTCACTAATCTAGGCAATGTCGGGTCAAGTATGACCACAATATCGGGATGCCTGATCATGGACCTTACCCTAATCCTTCTTCTTGAGATCCTGGCGAATGCCATTACTGGTGCTCCACGCCTCTCGGCACCGAAGAACGGAAACGCCTGCCCCCATAGTCCTGCTTTGTAGGCGGCGTAAACCAGTATGTTTGCTGCGGTAACGGCTCCCTGCCCTCCCCTACCATGGAATCTGATTTCAATCATCCTGTCACTCAAACTCAAGTTACCGCCTCATGTAATCATTCATTGAACTGTGTAAAATATATTGCCCTAACTAATGTAGAAAACCTGTGTTTAGCACTGTCTAATTTTGCACAAATATTTTAAAAAATTTAAGCATGACTTCCTCATTTAGTCGAAGCCATCCTCGCGAGGTCCTGCGGTGTATCAACATCAGCAAGTGTGCCGACATCTTCAGTGGGCATGTAAACAATGTAGTTACTGAACTTCCTAAGGAAACCCTTTAATCCCCTGGTTTCCTCCCCTATTTCAAGCACGTGTCTAAGCAATCCCTTACTAATTATGAGGGGGTGCCCGCCTTTCCCGGTCCTAACGTACCTAGGAATAACCACGAAGTCACCATCTGATCTGAGAGTGGACGCGACCGAGATCAGGTTGCGGAGTGTAGCTGACTTAATGAACGGGAGGTCACCCGGATGAATAGCTACAATATCCGAGTACGGCATCACGGTAGCCACACCTACCTTAACGGACGATGACATCCCCTCCTCATACCTCCTGTTAATGACGAAAGCTACATTATTGAGGCCGACAGCATCAATCACTTTCTCCTTCTCGTGACCCACAACAACCACAATGCTATCAAATACTCTAGACTCAATGAACTTCCTGACAGTATGGCGTATCAAGGGAGCTTTAATATTGTCGAGCTCCACTTCAGTAACTAGCTTATTTCCAGGAAACCTAGTTGAGAGACCTGCAGCAAGTATTACTGCTGTCACGATCATTTTAATTCCTCCTAATCACAGTAGGTACGCACTTTACTAAATATTAGGATGTTATAACGGTAAAAACAGTGGGAGCTAGTATGGGGAGGAGCTTACCTGATAACGAGTTAATCAAGAAAGCAGATGAACTCCTAAACTCAGGTAAGTCCATAGCTATAGCAACAATAGTAAAAAAGGAGGGCTCAGGGCCGAGAGATGTTGGGGCAAAGATCATAGTCACGCAGGAAGGTGAGGTCTACGGAACACTTGGGGGAGGGTTCTTCGAGCAACATGTAATCGGTGAAGCCATGAAAGCGATAAAGGAGGGGAAACCTAGGACGCTGAAGTACTCGTTCACAGGAAAGGAAGTGGAGGGAGCCATTAACACTGGCCTAATATGTGGCGGCATAGTAGAGGTGTTCATCGACGTGTTAAAACCCGTTCCCAAGGTGGCTGTGTTTGGTGTTGGGAGAGTGGGAGGCCCTTTAGCAAGGATAGCAAAGTTCGTGGGATTCGACGTGATCGTGGCGGACACTAATGAGGAGGTGATAAGCGAAGACCTTAGGAAGATAGCATCACAAGTGATCGTCGGCGACTCTAAATACATCGGGAGCGAACTCAGTAAGCACTTAACCGAGCATGATTACGCAGTCATAACGTATGGCGAGATTAACGCTGACTACACGGTGCTGAAGGAATTGATGAATTCCAACACGGGGTACGTAGGGTTACTTGGAAGTAGGAGGAAGGTTGCTGAGTTCATTAGGAAACTCATTGCTGAGGGCGTACCCGAGGAGAAGATCCTGAAGAAGCTCTCCGCCCCTACAGGAATAGACATAGGGGCAGAAACCCCTGAGGAGATAAGCGTCTCCATAATTGCTGAAATTATAGCTAAGTTCAGGAGACATGAAGCTCCAGGCAGGCTCTCCATAGTGAGGACCGTGCTGGAAAGTTTGAAGCAAGGTAAACAGTTAACCTAGTTAATGGAAAGGATTTACGCCTGTGAAAGAAGTTAATGTCTCCTCATTAACATTATTAAAACAATTAATTATAAGTCAGTCAATCACGGTAATATTTTTATTATAACAGGTTAAACTTTAGACGGTGGTATGTATACCGCGGTTTAACGTTTACATACCAAAAGACGTTAGTGACGCTCTGAATGCGCTCTCTCAGAGAAAGGACTTAATACCGATGGGTGGCGGCTCAGACCTCCTAGTATTGATAAGGAGCGGAATAGTAAAGGCAAACACAGTTCTCGACTTATGGCCGCTAAGGAAGGAACTAGCCTACATTAAACGAGAGAAGGGTACCGTCAGGATAGGAGCCCTAACAACAATTTCCGAACTCTGTGAGTCAGATCTAATTAAGGACATAAGATATGCAGGCCTAGCCGATGTTTGCAAGAAGTTCAGCACACCCTTCATAAGGAACATAGCCACGGTCGGGGGAAACGTAGGTGCCGCTCACCCTTTATCTGACATGGTGTTAATGTTACTGGTGCTTAACGGAAAGGTGAAGCTACTAAGCAAGAATGGGAAGAGGGTAGTAGACATAACGAAGTTCTTCAAGGGTAAGAGGCAGACCGTCAGGAACTATGATGAAATCATAGCTGAGGTAAGCTTTACTGAAGCACCACCTAACTCCTCAACAGCTTTCATAAAGTTCGATAGGAGATGGGGGCATGCGATGGGTTACGTCCTCGTTGGGGCTTACATGCAACTACATGATAACATAATTGAGGACGTAAGGATAGCGTTCGACAGTATGGGGAACCCATACCCGGAGAGGGCATGGAAGACTGAAGAGTTCCTTAAGGGGAATGAATTCAGTGACGAGTTAATTAAGCAGGCACTGAACGATGTCCTACCTAAGGAAATGAAGAGAATAACGGACTACAGGGCATCAGCAGAGTACAGGCTTGACCTATCAAAGGTTCTTCTAAGACGCGCACTCCTCAAAATAAAATCAAGAATTGAAGGTGGTGATTAACATGAGCACGATCCCGCGTGAGGAATGGGATAAGTACCCGGATATAGAGATAACGCTAAACGTTAATGGAAAAGATTATAGAGTGAAGGTTAAGCCCTACGAACGCCTACTTGACGTGCTGAGATATAAGCTAGGATTCACTGGCGTCAAGGAAGGATGCGGGCGCGGGGAGTGTGGGGCTTGCGTCATCCTAATGGACGGTAAGTTAGTCCCGTCATGCTTAGTGCTGGCTGAGAGGGCCAATGGTAGCAAGATATTGACAGTTGAGGGACTAGCACCTGAAGGAAAGCTCCACGCAATACAGAAGGCATTGCTTGACACGTACGCAGTGCAGTGTGGCTTCTGCTTTCCCGGAGTTATACTGGCGATAAAGGCGTTACTAGACAGGAACCCCAACCCGACCGACGAGGAGATCAAGGACGCGTTAAGCGGTCAATTATGCAGGTGCGGGAGTTACCTGAGGTTCATAAAGGCAGTGAAGCTCGCTGCTCAATACATTCGTGAAGGTAAGGAATACTTCGATGAGTCAGAGGTGAGGAGGTGAAGCCTGTGTCTGAATTACCTGAATACGTGAGAATAGTAGAGGAGATATTCGATAAGTATAAGGACAGGGAGTTCCTGTACGTAGGTAAGAGGATACAGCGCTGGGACGCTGTCGAGAAGGTTAAAGGGAGAACATTATTCACGGCAGACTTCGCCAAGTACTACAGGAATGCTGTATTCGTCTATAGCGTTAGGACGAAGCACGCTCATGCGAGGATAAAGTCAATAGATGTTAGTGAGACGCAGAGGTATCCTGGAGTCCTACGCGTAATAACGGCTAAGGACATACCTGGAATCAATGACGTGGGCTACGTAATACCGGATCAGCCTTTACTTGTTAAGGATAAGGCAAGGTACATAGGTGACATAATAGCCCTCATAGTTGCGGAGGACCCCAACGTAGCTAAGGAGGCCGGCGAGCTAATCAAGGTAGACTACGAGAAATTACCTGTGATAACGGACCCACTTCAGGTGGTTGATCTAAGGACGCTTGAGGAGAAGGAGCATCCACTAATTCATGAGGAAAGGGGTAGTGACATAGTCGCGCATTTCAAAATAAGGAAAGGAGACGTTAAGAAGGCGTTCAACGAAGCCGACGTTGTTGTTGAGGGAGAGTACAGCACCCCCTTCCAAGAGCACGCGTATATGGAGCCGGAAGCAGCCATAGCGTTACCTGAAGCCGACGGAGGAGTAACCGTAATAGCAACTACTCAGTGTCCCTTCGACGTCAGGAAGGCTGTGGCCAAGGTGTTAGGAATAACCCAAAACAAAGTTAGGGTGATAGTACCTGCAGTCGGAGGAGGCTTCGGTGGCAAGGAAGACGTAGCTAATGAATTAGGCGCGAAGGCGGCCCTAGCGGCATTAATGACCGGCAGGCCAGCAGTGGTGATACACAGTAGGGAGGAATCGATAATCGGGCACAGCAAGCGCCACCCTATGAGGGCGTGGTACAGGCACGCGGCTAAGCGGGACGGAACATTACTGGCAGTGGAAGCCAACATAGTGTTCGATACAGGTGCTTACGCATCCCTAGGCCCGTTTGTGGCGTGGAGAGCAACCGTCCACGCAACCGGACCCTACAATGTTGAGGCAGCTAGGATAGATACGCTCTCAGTATATACAAATAACGTCTACGCAGGAGCTTTCAGAGGCTTCGGATGTCCGCAGACAGCGTTTGCTGTAGAGTTGCAGATGGACGCCCTAGCGAAGGAACTAGGGATGGACCCTGTGGATCTTAGGCTAAAGAATATACTCAGGGAAGGTGACAGGACAGTACACGGGCAACTCCTCACGAAGGATCATGGCGTTGGGTTAGAGGAAGCCATACGGAAAGCTGTTGAGATCTCCAAATGGTACGAGAAGAGGAAGCTGTTCAGCAAGCAGTCAGGAACCCTAAGGAAGGGTATGGGCATTGCGCTATTATGGCACGGTAACTCCATAGGTGTTGAGGGAGCCGACTACTCCTCAGCCACCTTAATAATAAACAGGGATGGCTCAATAACGTTCAGGGTCGGCCTAATAGACATGGGTCAGGGATCGCAGTGGGGCATGGTCCTAATAGCTTCGGAAATCTTGGGTGTGCCACCCTCATACTTCAGGGTTGAGCAACCAGACACCGCAGCAACCCCTGACTCAGGCCCCACCGTAGCGTCGAGAAGTACCGTAATGGGTGGCGCAGCAGTAGTGAATGCAGCGTACAAACTCAGGCAGAGGCTAAACAAGGTGGCCTCCACACTCCTCGGATGTGACCCAGACGACGTGGAGATAAGGGCGCCCGACGTGTACTGCAGGTCAAGCCCAGAGAAGAGAGTGTCATGGAACGACGTGGTGGAACAGAGCTTCTGGCTAGGAATACCGCTCCAGGAGTTCGGTTACTTTAGGGCCCCACCAGCAGAGTGGGATGAGGAGACAGGTCAGGGAGCCCCCTACATAACCTACACATTTGGATCAATAATCGCTGAAGTAACAGTCGACCTAGAGACAGGGGGTGTTAAGGTTGACAGAATGGTGACGGCGTACGATGTAGGGAAGGTAATAAACAGGGTTGGCGTTGAGCTTCACGCTGAAGGAGGCGCAATACAGGGCCTAGGCTATGCATTAATGGAGGAGGTAGTACATAACAAGGACGCATACGTAATGAACGCAAATCTATCAACATACTACATACCAACGATACATGACATACCTGATGAGATAATACCAGTATTCGTCGAGGCAAAATATAGGAGAGGACCCTTCGGAGCTAAGGGCCTAGGCGAACCATCCATAAACGGTATAGCACCAGCAATAGTGAATGCAGTCAGCCACGCAACAGGATTGAGGTTCTATAGCATACCGCTAACACCTGAAAAAGTCTATATGGCCCTAAAGAAAGCAGGTAAAACGTCATTCTAAGCCCTGTTTTAACTCAAAACTATTGAAGAACAGTTAATACTAATGGATGTGAGGAGAATTGAAGGTCATAATTCGAAGAAACGAAATAACGATCGAG
>JAMOOZ010000147.1 GCA_027064885.1 Desulfurococcales archaeon | reverse complement strand
GCTACCGAGTACATCATCAAGCAGTACTTCGCGACTGCCATCGTACCGGAGACGTCGGACGGGAAGTCCTACAGAATAGCGAAGATCACCGGAGTATCGGCATAAGCTGGGTGATGGGCGGTGATATCCCAAGTCGAAGTGGGTTTTGAGGTGAAATGACATGGGTCTACTCTCCATCCGCGGGTTACTGAAGGAGTTACTGAACGAGCAGAAGAACCCGTCGGTAATGGTGCCCGTCGATATTCAGGGTCAGTACATAACGCTCGACGTGGACACGCTAGCGACTGAGTCCGCTGTCCCCATAGAGATCGATACCTCAACAGAGTCACCGCCTTACACGATCCTGACGCCTAGTCCTGGTAAGAAGATCGACACTAGGGGCGTCTACATATTCACGGACTCAGACTCTGGTGAGATAACGATAAAGTTCGCAAATTCGGGAAAGGTAATAGCGAAGGCATACGTTAGCAAGTTCAGAGCCACCAGCCTACCGAGCGTGAGGTTCACGGGCGACACGAACGAATCGCTTCAAGTAGAGTGGAGCGGGCTATCGACTGGTGCGAAGATATTCGTCGTCGTGCGGTACAAGGAGATCTGAGGTGAGGTGATACGGCAATGCCGCTGAGGGTGCCGAAGTACGCCATGAGCTTCAACGGCGTAGACGACTACGCTGAGGTGGTTCTGTCCGCTTTTCCGTTCGATGAGTTCACGGTCGAGATGATGTTTCTTGACTACATGCACTCGGGAAACCGTTATGAGAGGCACGTTGGTCTGTATGCCAGCGACGGCTCTAGAATGTGGAATCTGTACACGTCTAGGTTTGAACCTCACAGTTTAGTGTTTGAAGCATACAATACCGAAGGAGAATGGGTTGGGGAGACTTTGTGGCCAACACCGCTTAACGAGTGGGAGCACGTAACGATTACGCTAAAGAATGAGACGCTTAAGGTGTACCGTAACGCCTCTCTCGAGGTTACGAAGAGTAGTATCTCGGTTAGGGACTTGGGAGAATACTATCTGCGGGTGGGTGGTGTGAAAACGATAGATAATGCGTGGAGCAAAATAGCGTTCCTTAGAATCTACAGTCGTGCTCTGAGCGAGGAGGAGATTCGGCATAACTACCTCTTCCCCGATAACCCTGTGAGGAACGGCCTAGTCCTGTGGTTGCACGCTAGGCCCGAGTACGTGAGCGGCAACACTTGGGTAGACCTATCAGGATTCGGCAATAATGCAACACTCAACGGCCCGACCCTAGAGCAGATAATCAAGACACCGAAGAGGTATACGCTCACGTTCGACGGAGTAGATGACTACGCTAAGGTGCCTTACGACTCATCGCTTAATCCTGATAGCCTCACGGTCGAGATTATGTTTTATCCGATTGAGTGGAGGAACCCGGTTACTGGTTACTTGGGTCATTGGCTCTATAAGGGAGTAAACGATTACACGATACTTACTGGCGATAACAAAATAACGTTTAGGCTTAGAACTTCCGACGGCACTTATGTAAACGACGTCGTGTATGTGAGCGAAAAGAGATGGTACCACGCAGTCATAACCTTCGATAACAGGACCTACAAAAAGAGGTGGTACCTCGACGGAGTCCTAAAAGGAGAGAGACAGTTATCATTACCTCTCCTGAAGTCTGCCAACGCCAACCTATTCATTGGCTCCGCTAACTCAACTGATTATGCCGCCCACGGCTATATAGCCTACGTACGCATATACAACAGGGCACTCACTCAAGGCGAGATCAGGCACAACATGGAGCACCCAACCAACCCCGTGCGTGATGGTCTGGTTCTGTGGCTCCACGCCGACCCCGACTATATCTCGGATTCGACTTGGGTAGACCTGAGCGGGAACGGGAACAATGCGACGCTATACGGTCCCACACTCACGGAGATGAGACCTAACCCGCTGAGGACTCTGACAGCCGTTAGGAAGCTGTCCCCGACGAGGTGATCACTGTGAAGTGGCTGAGGTCACTGCTGATAACTCTGGGCATAACCTTCATCGTAC
>JAMOOZ010000146.1 GCA_027064885.1 Desulfurococcales archaeon | reverse complement strand
CCTACCGGAGAAATTTATTTTAATTCATCTCTACATAGAATCATCGGAATAGGCAATGACGCGCTCAGTGAAGGCCGCACTCACAGTAATTTTAGTGGTTCTAACCGCGTGTTTAGCGTTGGTGTGGGTAGGCACTCATACGTTGCCAGGCAACCCAGTTACGGGAGGCGGCGCCACGAGCACGAACACCGTGGTTGGAGGAGGTATGGAAGTGATCGCCTCTAACGCCAGCGTACTAATATTGGCAAGCCATGATAACGTGAGCGCTGTTGAGGCTCTTCAGCAGCGCTTCAGTAAGGCAAGCATAGTGTGGCTCAACACGCTGAGCAAGAACTCAAGCATTAACTTAGGTGTGGATGCCCTCATAATTACGTTAGGCAATAACGCAACCTTAAGTAACCCTAAAGTAACGTTAATCGCCAAGGAATTCCTCAGCGAGGGCAAGGCCCTAGTAATTATTAACAACGCTAAACCCGTAAGCAAGGCAACGCTACTACACTTCCTAAGGGAAGCAGGTGTGGAGGGAGTAACCTTCGATAATGTGAAGTCCGCGATCTACGAGAAAAACCTCGACGGCAAGAAGGACTACATTTACGTGTTCTCGCTAATGCTCTCGGAAGGCAAGTACCCCTCAATGTATGTCCTTAGTGCAGAGGAAGGAGCGAGGATAAGCACAGACTACGTGTACAACTACGTTGTGAAGGCCGTGGCTGGCTCACTTAATTAAAAATGCCTTGCCCAGTCCCATAATCTAGGTGGAGGGTGCGCGGATTTCCTTGGTTAACTTCCCTAACTCAGCAACAACCTTTACTTCACCCTTATCTAGGGAGCGGCTCGAGACAGAGGTCATCGTGTTGTCATTGATCAAGATGTCGTAGGTCTTGCGGGAGGTTCATGCCGAGGAATCTTAGTGTTGCGTATGATGAGGTCATGGTGCTTAACTAAGTGTGTTCGCCTAGCCTAGACGTATTTTTAATGAGGTTCTTTTAAGCTGTTCATGTTATGTAGTGATTATCTGTATAGGAATTGAATATTATGACTTTTACATCTATTTTAGAGCACAACATATATAAACCAACAAAAATAGGGAAAAATAACGGTCCCACACAGGTGTATGAAATGTCCGTACCTAAGATACATTCGGGAAAAGCGATAGCCTCCATATTTACATTACTAGTAATCGCGGCTTTCCTATCAGCTACAGTGCAACCAGCCCTTAACGCAAGCGACAAGTACTGGGCTAAGTACGAGTTCCACGGATACACGAAGGACAAGTCAAAGCACTTTGTGGCCTACGTGTACGTGGACTTAAGCGACCCTCGATGGCCTGACGAGAAAATAACTGACGTTAAGATAGTTAAGGGCCACTTTGATGACACGGAGTTAGCAGGGATAGACACAGCCGTTAGCATGCTGATAGACTACTTAATCAACATAGTCGCGGATCCGGAGGACCTACCGTCAAATGGCGTGATTCAGACGAAGAAATACAACACAACGGTCTACGAGGTCTACGACACGCAAACCTACCTGCTCAAGTACGCGAGGCTAGGCAGCGAGGAGGAAGGTAACTACATATATGAAATGAAGCTCGTAGACACCAACGTCAAGCCCGGATGGTTAGGAACAACCACCACGTCCGAGGCCCAACTACCAGCGCAGGTAACCTCAAGTTCCTCGGGAGGTGCGCTGGGCGTTAAGACGGGTCAGTACGTCACGTATCACCTGGAATTCAACGTGATAGACAAGGATACTGGGGAAGCGATCAAGGGTAGTGGAGACGTGAAGTTCACGCTTAAGGTGGTGGAAGGCTATGTTGGTGCGCAAGACGTCAGGGCAAGTAACGTAAAGGTAGGTGAGTTACCTAAGGATGCTACGGAAGAGGAGTTCAAGTCATTTTTAGAGGACTTCATAGGCGACTACGTATCCCTCTGGATAAACCCGAAGGAACTTCCAGCAGACGGGGTGAGGGAAGAGGACATAGGGAAATTCAAGGCAACAATAACCTACGACGTGAAAACAGGCCTAC
>JAMOOZ010000145.1 GCA_027064885.1 Desulfurococcales archaeon | reverse complement strand
GCTAATGCTAAGCAATCCTTTTAACCTTCGAGCACCGGGCAGGCGTCACACCCTATACATCCACTTACGTGTTAGCAGAGTGCTGTGTTTTTGGTAAACAGTCGGGAGGGACTCTTTGCTGCGACCCATAGGCGCTTCGAGGAGCAAGTCCTCTAACGCTTAGGGCACACCTTATACCGAAGATACGGTGCTAGTTTGCAGAGTTCCTTAACAAGGGTTCATCCACGCGCCTTAGAATACTCATCTCACCCACCTGTGTCGGTTTACGGTACGGGCGACATATCATCTCGTTTAGAGGCTTTTCTCGGCACGACAGTATCGACGATTCTAAACGCTCTCCGAAGAGATTGTTCAGCCTGTCGGGTCTCGGTCGAATGTGAAGCGGATTTGCCTACTTCACAACCTACACCCTTCGAGCCACTATTCCATCAGTGACCTCGTCTAACTCTATGCGTCCCCCCATCACTCAAATGATGATATGTCGGTATTGGAATATTAACCAATTTGCCATCGTCTACCCCTTTCGGACTCGACTTAGGTCCCGACTAACCCTACGATGACGAGCATCGCGTAGGAAACCTTGGGTTTTCGGCGAAGAAGATTCTCACTTCTTTTCTCGCTACTCATGCCTGCATGCTCACTTCCATCCGCTCCAGTACTCCTTACCGGTATACCTTCAACGCTGAATGGAACGCTCTCCTACCACTTACAGTAAACTGTAAATCTAAAGCTTCGGTGTTTATCTTAGCCCCGTTATATTTTCGGCGCAGAATCGCTAGACCAGTGAGCTGTTACGCTTTCTTTAAAGGATGGCTGCTTCTAAGCCAACCTCCTGGTTGTCACAGCAACTCCACATCCTTTTCCACTTAGATAAAACTTTGGGACCTTAGCTGTTAGTCTGGGTTGTTCCCCTCTCGACATAGGATTTTATCACCCTACGCCTGACTCCCGAGGTTACACATGAAGTATTCGGAGTTTGATAAGGTTTGGTACCGCGGTAAGCAGCCCTAGCCTGTTCAGTGCTCTACCCCTTCATGCTAATGCTCGAGGCTATACCTAAATATATTTCGGAGAGAACCAGCTATCACTGAGTTTGATTGGCCTTTCACCCCTATCCACAAGTCATCCGAAGAATTTTCAACTTCTACCGGTTCGGTCCTCCACTGGCTCTTACACCAGCTTCAACCTGCTCATGGATAGATCACTCAGTTTCGGGTCTGCAGCATCTGACTATGTCGCCCTATTAAGACTCGCTTTCGCTACGGCTTCGCGTTCGCTTAACCTTGCCAGATACCACAACTCGCAGGCTCATTATGCAAAAGGCAGTCCGTCACACTTATTTAATAGTGCTCCGAATGATTGTAAGCCATAGGTTTCAGGTTCTATTTCACTCCGCTCACCGCGGTCCTTTTCACCTTTCCCTCACGGTACTTGTTCGCTATCGGTCTAGTAGTAGTATTTAGGGTTGGAGGGTGGTCCCCCCATATTCAGTCAAGATAACACGTGTCCCGACCTACTCGTTCGTTAACCTAGTACCACATAAATATTTTCGCTTACGGGAGTATCACCCTCTATGCTCACTCTTTCCAAAGTGTTCTGCTAATAAATATGCTATCGCTAACCGCCCTATTCCAATTTCGCTCGCCGCTACTCTCGGAATCTCGTTTGATTTCTCTTCCTCTAGGTACTGAGATGTTTCACTTCCCTAGGTTCGCCCCCCGAAGGGTAACATGAATCGCTCCATGCTGGGTCGCCCCATTCAGAAATTCCCGGATCAAAGCTTCTTGGCAGCTCCCCGAGACTTTTCGCAGCCTAGTACGTCTTTCATCGCCTCTACTAGCCAAGGCATCCACCTATGGCCCTTAATATCTTTTTATTCTATGCGCTTCACTACCTTATTTAATGTACGTTAGCACAATAAATAAGATTGAATGAATCCATTTATTTGTAGTTATTTAGTTATAAAGTAATAATTGACTCTCGTCTCTTATTATTTATAGTTGTTGACTTTAACAATTGTAATTTAATGAACTT
>JAMOOZ010000144.1 GCA_027064885.1 Desulfurococcales archaeon | reverse complement strand
GGAGAGGGTTGAGGTGGAGGAGATCGTGCAGAAGCACTTCACGGGAGGAGTGATGATGCACATATTCCTCGGCGAGGAACCCGACCCCGAAGCCCTAGCCTCCCTAACCAAGAAACTCACCCACAACTCCGAACTCGTGTACTGGTCATACACACCCGCCCTCACCGTGTGCCCGCACTGCGGGTGGCGCTCAGTAGGCATGATAACCACGTGCCCGCGCTGCGGGTCCGAAACCGAGATCTGGTCAAGGATCATAGGGTACTACAGGCCCCTCAAGAACTGGAACCCCGCCAGAAGGAAGGAGTTCTGGACGAGGAAGCACTACAGGGTGTGAGGGCGGGTTGCACGCTCCCCACTCCCCCAACCCCCTAACACCTTCCCCGCCCCTCACCGTAGCGATCGTCGGCGTGCACGGGGTGGGGAAGTCCTACACTGCCCAGCAGCTCGAGGACCTATATGGCTTCAGGTACGTTCGTCTAGAAGCGATCTGCGAGGCCCAAGGACTCCACCCAACTCAGAGGCAGGTGCTCTTCTTCAGTAAGTTCGTGAGTGAGTACGTGGAGAAGACGGCGAAGCACTCAAACAGTAAGAGACCCATAGTCTTCGACTCCCATCCCCTCCTAGTACTGCCCTACACGGAGTGGTGGTTAAGTAAGGCAGGCAAGTCACCTCATGAGATCGAGGAGCTCGTGCAGGCGTTCAAGCACATAGTGAGGAACCTACCTAAACTAACGATGCTCGTATACCTTAAACCAGCAACCATAAACACCGTCATAGAAAGGATCAAGGGCAGGTCACGCTTCAACTTCCACGAAGAACTAGACGAGGAATACGTCACCTACATAGACGCGAGGACAGAGGAACTAGTGGCGAGGGAAGGACCGAAACTAGCCGAGAGAGTACTGTTAGTCAAAGCCGAACTCGAGGGAAGGGAGAGAGCAACACGCATATACAGGCTCCTGCAGGCCAGACCCATAATTAAGGAGGAATCACTTAGGAAAGCAGTCACTCAGTACGGCATCTAGGACCTCCAAGAGCAACTCACGCGAATTCCTCGCTTCCCTTCTCACACGGGTTGCGACTCCTACGGTAATTCCTAGTAGTTGCTCTTATTACTGTCATACCTTAAGTTATACTTGGTGATACTAGTGGTAAAACTTAAGGTTAAGGTCGGGCCGAAGGGTCAGGTAGTCATACCTAAGGTGCTAAGGGAGGCTTACAGCATAAAGGAGGGAGGGTACGTCATTATGGAGCCTCTTGAAGACGGCCTAATGCTGCGTGGTGTGGAGAGCCCTGAGGAGATAATTAAGTGGGTGAGGGAGAGAAGGAAGAGAATTGGGGGGAGAGAGGCTAGGTTAGGTGACCTAGCAGAGGTTGATCTGGAGGAGGAGTTCGAGGCATGAAGGTCTTCGTTGACGCTAGCGTGCTAGTATACCTGAACGTTAGGATGCCTGAGGAGGAAGCTAAGCTCATCGAGGACCTATGGTTAAGGAGCCTCTCCGAGCACACGCTATACACTAATGTGCTAGTTCTTGATGAAGTGCTCTACGTGTCTCGAAGGAAATACGGTGTCTCTTATGAGGACACCATGGAGTTCGTAGATAAGGCGGTACTTCCTTACGTCAATGTCCTTCCCCTCACAGTAAGCGAATACGTGAAAGCAAAGGAATACGTGAGGAAGTACGGGTTAAGACCCTCTGACGCGCTTCACGCAGCAACGATCGAGGACTACGGGCTACAAGCAATAATTACTGAGGACAGAGACTTCGACAGATTAAGCATCACCAAAATATGGGTCTAGCCCGCAACACTCAATCATTAGCTATGAAGCAATCTACTAGCCACTAACGCTTGGAGGCTCTTCGACGCCCTCAGCACGTAGGTTGGCTTGAACCTGACGGCGTACCTGTTGATAACGTCGTTCCCTCGCTCGACCCCGTCCCACCCTAGGCTCGCGTTCATGACTCCGTACGTCACTAGTGTCCTCAAGCAGGGCACAGAACTTACTCACTAGTTAAGGGCAACGCCAGCACCCCATAATCAATACTCGGACGGTTCATAGGGAATTAAAATCGCGTGCCTCCTTTCCGAGAGGGTTAAACGTTAATGCCCAACCAAAACATAATCTTTAAGGACAAGTTTTAGCGGGGGGCACGGGTTGACTGAGCTTGTGTATCAGAGAGACAGTTATTTACGCGAGGTCGACGCGATAGTCACGCGTGTTGAGGGCGCGAGCATATTCCTCGACCGCACGATCTTCCATCCAAGGACGGGAGGGCTCGAACACGACATTGGGAAACTCGTGAGGCACTCGGGAGAAGTGATCGAGGTTGTCGTGGTCTACCTGGATAAGGCCACTGGTGACGTGGCCCACGAGATCAGCCCGGCAGAGCACGGCCTTGAGGTGGGGGAGGTCGTTAGGTGCGTCCTTAACTGGGAGCGTAGGTACAGGCTCATGAGGCTCCACACCGCCTCCCACATACTGGCAGCCATAATGTGGAGGGACTACAACGCCCTAATAACGGGTGGGCACGTAACCCCGGAGAAAGCCTACGATGACTACAGCCTCGAAACAATGGACAGGTCAATATTCGAGGACGCGATAGCCAAGGCAAACGAAGTAGTCAAGAAAGCACTACCCGTCAAGATCTACTGGCTACCCAGGAAGGAAGCCCTCAAGATCCCCGGCATAGTAAAACTAGCCAGCAGGGCACCGCCCGACGTGAAGGAATTAAGGATCGTGGAGATCCCCGGCATAGACATACAGGCGGACGGAGGACCCCACGTCAAAAACACTTCGGAAATAGGCGAGATAAAACTCCTCAAAATAGTGAATAAAGGAAGGCAGAGGAAAAGAGTTTACTTCACCGTAGCACCTTGAAGACACTCACTACCAGGACCAGTGCCGCCTACCTCTACCGTGCCTATGCCTGCGCCTCATCCTAAGACCTAAGCCCATACTCATGCCGCGTCCAGCACCCCAGCCACGGCCAGGACCGTATCCCCACCTTGAGGGCGCGGCGTAAGGTATGCCCGCTGCGGGGCCTGCCGGGGCAGGCGTAGTTACCCTAGGCGTGGTCGCCTGCGTCCTTGGGACGAAGTTCGGGCACGCCGGCCCGTCCGGCGGGACGGTGACTCCGTAGAGGAGGCATTTCCCGTCTTTGAAGTTTGCGCAGTCCTTATGCTTCGGCTGACCTATGACCACGCTTCACTCACCGATACTTCTGTGCTATAGCTCAAAAAAGCGTTACTGAAGCACGTCCCACGTAAACGCAATTAAGCACTTCCCTCAATTGAGGTACGGTAGTAATTAATGGGTAAGGCTCCCCACACCAGTAACGCCAGCGCACGTAACGCGCGTAAGGTCATAGAGCTCAGGTGGGACCCCACGCTAAGTGAGTGGGTAATGGTCTCCAATATCAGGGAGTCCCGGCCCTGGCGCCCAACCAGTGAATTCCAATGCCCATTCTGCCCAGGATCGCCTGAGGTTGGGGAGCGTTCTGAGGCCCCATTCATCATCGAGAATAAGTTCCCTATGCTCGTCTCTAACCCACCGCGGCTCGACGGGATTGGCGAGTACCCCTTAGTTAAGGCTCCGGGGCGTGGGAGGTGCTACGTCCTCGTTGAGAGTTTAGAGCATGACTTACCTGACTTAAGCTCCATTGGCGTTGAGGGCGTTGCTAAGGTTATTGCGGAGGTGGTTAACCTAACCCGCGAGGCCAGGGGTGAGGGCTACGCTTACGTCCTGTGGTTCAGGAACCGTGGTAAGGAGGTCGGGGTTTCCTTAACGCACCCTCACAGCCAGGTCTACGTCACGCCCTTCGTGCCCTCGAAGGTTTTAAGGGAACTTACCTCGGCATGGAGGTACTTCAGGAGGTTTAAGGAGTGCCTGTTCTGTAGGGTGCTTAAGGAGGAGTTAAGGAGCGGTGAGAGGGTAGTGCTTAAGGTTGGGGGCTTCGTTGCTTTCGTGCCCTTCTACGCCCACTGGCCCTTCGAAGTCCACATATACCCTGAGAGGCACGTCCAGTTACTGACGCAGTTAAGTAGGGATGAGGTTAGGGGGCTGGCTGAGGCGTTGGCTAAGGTGCTTAAGGCCCTAGACAAGGTCTTCGACAGGCCAATGCCTTACGTCCTCGTAACGCATCAAGCGCCTCTCAAGGGCGAGTACCCGCACTACCACCTTCACGTGGAGATCTACGGCATGCTTAGGACTTCAGGTAAGTTCAAGTACGCGGCGGGGATGGAGCAGGGTGGCGGGAACTTCACCTACGACTCAATACCCGAGGATGTTGCTGAGAAAATACGTCAAGCCCTAAGGAGGGTCGAGGGGGCGTGAGCAGCACTGAGGTAGCGCTGAGGAGCTTCAGGAAGTTGCACGGGCGGAACCCGGAAGTGATCGCGTCCGCCCCCGGAAGGCTAGACCTACTTAACACTCATCAGGACTATAAGGGCTTACCCGTGGTTGGAGTCGCGATTAACTTAAGGTGCTACGTATCCGTCAGCGAAGCAAGAGCGACGCCCAAATCTAGGGTAGGGTCCCTAAACCTGAAGGGAGAGGGACACGCGTGGCTTGACGAGTTCGACGCCGCGAAACCAACGCTTAAGGGCGGCGGGTGGTTCGGCGACTACGTGCGCGCCGCAGTGAGGGCACTGCTCAACGCCGGGTACAGCGTCCCTCAATTCAACGCCTTAATCCACAGTGAGGTCCCCATCGCCTCAGGCCTCTCGAGTAGTGCTGCCCTCCTAGTCTCACTCATTAAGGCATTAACGACCCTAGCCGGAGCTAACCCAAGCCCTAGAGAGATGGCGGAACTTGCCTACATCGCCGAGCATGACGTCCTCGGCGTGCCCTGCGGTAGGCTCGACCAATACACCTCAGCATATGGCGGCGTGGTTCTCGTGAAAACTAAGCCACCCTACGGTGCGGAACGCCTACCCTTCAACGAGGGGGTCTACGTGGCCTCCGTAACTCCCGTCAAGCACTCCACAGCCTCAATACACCCGGCAAGGCAGGTGGAGATCGAGGAGGGACTTAAGGCACTCCTCAAGCAGCCCCTCCCTGAGGGCTTGAGGCGTAGGCTAGGGCTTAAGTACTGGGAGCCTGATTGGGCCTCACTCAGTGAGGAGGAGCTGACGCCCTACTTAAGTCGAATCCCAGAAACACCTAGGAAGAGGATCCTATACACCGTTAGGGCGCACGCATCAACGACCCTAGCGCTGAGGGCGATGAGGGGTGAGGAAGTGGGGCTCGGGGACGCCCTTGACACCTTCGGGGAGCGCGCGTTAAGGTACGCTATCAAGGCAGTTGGGGTTGCCGATGACTTAAGGAGCGCCCCCAGCAAGTTACCACCATTCATCACCGTGGCGGCCGCGATGAATCATCAGCACGCCCTGCTAAGGGACCTGTACGAGGTGAGCACACCCGAAATAGAGGCAGTAATTAAAGCATCCCTTGAAGCAGGTGCTGCTGGAAGCAAAATAAGCGGTGCGGGCTTCGGCGGTGCCATAGTCTCCCTAACAACTAACGAAGAAACTGCGAGCAAAGTAACCAAAGCATGCATAGAGCTAGGCAAGGAGACCTGCCTAAAATCAATGAAACTAAAGATCAGCGACGGCGTCAAAACCCACTCGATTAAGAGGTGAGGACCCGCAGTAAGCCTTCGGAACCGGTAGTTCCGGTCTCTAGTCTCGGCAGGTATGGGGTAGGCACTCTTGCCACGTTCCACTCACTTTATTATTTCTTATTACTCGGGGGAGGTAAAGCTACTTACGGGGGGTAAAGTTATGCTTTTTGATGAGCGCCTAAGGAATCGCTTAAGGACTTCTACGACATGAGGGAAAGCGTTGAGAGGTTCGTGAAGGGTGTCGAGGGGCGGCAGGCCGTTAATCCTTGTGCTCGGCATGAGGAGGACTGGTAAAACAAGCCTCGTTAAGAGCTGCCTTAACGAACTTAACTACCCACACGTAGTAGTTGACCTCAAGGGCTTCTGGGGATCCCCAGGCTCGAGCCTGCGCGAGTTCTACGCGGTTCTAGAGGAATCCATTAACCAATTCCTCGGGAAGTGGAGGAAGCTCATTAATTACCTCAAGCACGTTGAGGGAATAAGCATCCACGGCTTCAGCGTCAAGCTAAGGACTGAGGGCAGGCGAAGGTTTAGCTTCATAAGCTTCCTCCACAGGTTAAACGACGTCGGCCGAGACTTTGGTAGGGCAGTGCTCGTATTCGATGAGGCGCAGCTATTCCGCAACATTAATGGACTGAACATCGTGCAGTACGTGAGCTACGCGTACGATAACCTCAGGAACTTAGTGGTGGTTATGACGGGCTCCGAGATCGGTCTGCTATACGACCTACTAAGAGTGGATGACCCAGACTCCCCACTTTATGGTAGGTACGTGTACGAAGTACGCACTAAGAGGTTCAGTAGGGATGAATCCATAGAATTCCTTAAGAAAGGATTCAACGAGTACGGGTTAAGGGTGCCCGACCCGATAATTGAGGAAGCGGTAGACCTGCTCGACGGCATACCTGGGTGGCTCACGCTCTACGGCTCAACATACGTCTCCTCAAGAAGTACAGACGTGATCCACAGGGTTCTAGAAAGGGCCTCCCAAATAGTCCGCAAGGAACTCGAGAAATTCCTCATAACGCGCGGGATCGCTAGGAAAAGGTACGTGACCGTCCTGAAGCTACTGGCCGAGCAACCAGCATCATGGAGCGAGATCAAGAGATCGGTAGAGTATATGGAAAGGAAAAGAATAAGCGATAAAAGCCTATACAACATACTTCAAAACCTAACGAAAACAGGCATGATAGAAAAGAAGAACGGCAAATACCACATAGCGGATCCCATACTGAAATACACGGTAAAGCAATACCAGTACGTAGATAATCAAAAATAGAGTGCTAGGTACCGTTAGAACCAATTAAATAACATAGCCCATGTTTGGCGGGTTTGATTGAGTGCGACTATATTGTAATACTGCCTAAGTTATGTGTGAGCTGTACCTGTATTTCCTGTATTCGTTGTGGTTCTCCGGTTTCCTTAGGATGAAGAGCTTCTCGTGATATATTAGCAGGAAGTCCCTCTCCTTGAGCTTCGCCCACTTCTCCCTCGTTGCTTTCATTTTGTGCTGGATCTTCACTACCTCCTCCTTAAGTATGAATCCTGCCTTGAGGAGTGTTTCCAGGACGTAGTGGGTTATCGGAACGTAGTGCTTGTGGATCCTCGTGTCCCCCACCAGCACGCCCATGTACTTGCCTGGCTTAAGCACCCTGTAGGCTTCCTTAGCGACCTCGTAAGTCATTGCGAGGTACTCCTCCAGCTTCCTGGTTGCGGACAGGTCTCCGGGGGTTCGTGACTTGCCGCCGTACCTTATTATGTTGAAGTAGGGTGGGTGAGTGGCTACGAGGTCCACGCTAGCGTCCTGTAAGGCGTTCAGGTTCCTGGCGTCGCCGTGGTAGACCTCCACCTTAGCCTTAAGCATGTCCTCAACACTTACGTCGTTCCTGCTGTCGCTGACCGGGCTTCCGAAGAACCACTTAGAGAGGCTCCCCTTAGTGGCGAGTCTCTCTAAGTACTTCTCGAGCCAGTAAAGCCTGTGTAGGGAGAGGATGACGGCATTGTAGTTTATGTCAACCCCCACGCAGTTCCTGCCAAGGAGCTTCGCCTCTATACACGTCGTCCCGCTGCCGACCATCGGGTCAAGCACGGTGTCCCCGGGCTTCGTGTACATCAGTATTAAGGCCCTAGCCATTTGGGGAGGCCAGTTGCCGCGGTAATCGCCCTTATGCGTTGCCCATGAACCCCTCTTGGGGAAGCTCCAGACCGTGGTGCTCACGTCAGTGAGTTCCTCCGAGGTGGGGTACAGTCTCTTCACTTCGATTGGTTCGAGACTGATCTTATTGCCCTCAACCTCGATCTCCTTGTTCTCCCTTACGAAGTCCAGGTACTCCTCGTAGGTTACCCTCCTCATCTCAATAGCGTCCACGCCTGACTGGGCGGGTTCCTCCTTCCTACTCAAAATCACCTACCCCTGAACTTTATCACCTCACGTGTGGCGGTGAGGTCATTGGTTAGCTCCAGTATGGCGTAAACCGAGGGGGTACACGGACCCTAGGTTCGGTGGTAGCTAGCGCCCTCCTGTACTGTAGTCCATTTCAATACCGATGAGATTTCCTCGCATCACTGATCAGGTTACATGCAGGCCGGGGACACCCCATCATAGTGTTCAAGGGTTACCCATCTCAAACGAACCTGTTGTGCCCATGATGTCACCGTCAATGACTTTGACTTTACCCCTCACTTGTTCGACGCGCTTCTCCATGGTGAACCATGGCCTTGGTTTTCTAGGCAGCCACACCACCCTCTCGTCAAGGTAATATAGGCCAGGCAACCTTTAAAGCTGATTAGCAGGCAGAACCCCGCCTTAATCCATGCCCAGGCAATTACGAGCTGCTTGTGAGTTACCGTGATTGGCTAGCATTGCTGAAGAGAAAAATATATGCAGGTTTCTTCAAGAGAGGTTTGGGGTCTATGTTGAGTAGGCAGGCGCTCTCAGTACTGCTGATAGCGCCCATGCTCCTAGCCCTAATGGCTGCGTCCTTAGCCACGCAGTTAGCTCATGGGCAGGGGACGCAGTATAGGTTAGTGCTGATGTGGGTTTCCGAGGATCAGGGGAAGAATGTTTGGGGTCTTGACTGGAGTCCTGACGGGAAGTACGTGGTTATAGGTACTGAGGACGGTTGGCTGAAGGTCTACGACGCCAGCTCCGGGAAGTACTTGTGGGGGTTGAAGCTCGGGAGGTTTGCGGTGCTCGCTGATTGGAGCCCCGACGGGAAGTACATAGCGGTGACTACCTCGAACCTCAGCGCGGACATGGTCTTCGTGATCGATGCTGGCACGCATGAAGTGATCTGGAGTAAGAAGATGGGTGAGTCGGTATGCGGTGTTGCGTGGGATCCTAGCGGGGAATACTTGGCGGTAGGGACCATTTACTACCTCTACCTCTTCAAGAGGGACGGGGAGCAGTTATGGAGGTCTGAGAAGCAGCCGAACGGAGACATATACAATATTGCCTGGAGCCACAGCGGGGATAAGGTAGCGATCAATGGAGGGATGTGCGGCTGCGACGTCATCGTGTACAGTAAGGACGGGAAGGAGCTATGGCATTATAATAGGACGCATGGATGCATCGTGACCCTCGACTGGAGCCCGGACGACAAGTACTTAGCGGCCGGGAGCCACGACGGGCACGTATACGTGTTCGACAAGAACGGCAAGCTACTATGGCGGAGCGAGTACCTAGAGAAGTTCGTCAATAACGTGGCGTGGGACCCCAGCGGAGAATACTTAGCGGTCTCCGGCCAGTTCGGGACGGCGCTCTACACTAAGGACGGTAAGCAGGTATGGATGAACAGGAGCATACTGACGACCGAGTCAACAGGCAATCACGGCAACCTAAGGTGGAGCGAGCACGGATACATGATCGTGGGAGGGAAGAGGCTGTACATCATTGATAAGGGAGGAAACATACTAGCGGAATCCAAAGACCTCGGAGACTGGACACTCAATACCGCGTGGAGCCCAGACAAAACCGCGATAGCCGCGGTAGGGAAGTACAGGAAACTATACGTGTGGAAGATCGAGGCCGCCCCCGCAACAACCACCACACCGCTAACCACCTCAACAACATCCTTAACCACCCCAACCACGAGCACCTCAACAACCTCCACCACGACCACCAGCACCACGACAATCAAATCGACCACATCAACCACGAGCTCAACAGCTAAGACAACAACCACCATGAGCACAACAACCACATCACCAACCACGACGGACACGACCCCACCAAGCACAACACCAACCGCAAGCAAACCAACAACAGCCACAACATCAACCACGAATCAACAAACAACAAGCACACCAACACACACCACAAAAACCTCCCCCACCGCCACCCAAACAACACAAACAACAACTCAAACCAAAACCCAATCAAGCACCACAAACACAGCAAAAACCACCACAACACCCACCACACAGCAACAATCAATCCCACTAACCTACATAGCAGGCGCAGCAATAGCGGCGATCGCGATAGCGGCAATAGCGCTGATAGCCAAGCGACACTAACACTGAAGGAAGCCTACTAATCACTCAAGTCCTAACCCTGGCTTTTATTGGAAAACCACGCCAGACCTCTCATCTCATGAGGGAGCTTTAGTTGATAAAGTCTCGGTAGCATAGCAGGGCATACTTAGTGAGTGAAGCCTTCAAAGCTTCTCTTAGGGTCCGCACTAGTCATAGACTTCTGTATGTTTGCACTCCACAATTACCAATAGTCCGGGCTTGGGCTCTAGCTGGCGGGCTACTGACGCTATCCTCTCGACCAGCCTCGATGTCTTATTCCTTGAGGGCTGATAAGAGATGTAGATCACCCCATTCTTTACTAGGGTTGAGAGTCCTGGTGTTGCGAAATCAGAGTCACTTGTTAATACTGTTCTCTTAAATTATCTTTAACCGTTTTCATCACCCTAAGAGTCTCTAAAGTGAGTTTAGACAACTAGGAGGTCGTGGCTTGGAACTTTAATCACTCCATACTCCTCTTTCCTATAACCTTTCCTAGCCATTATCTCGCGTAGCTCTTTTAGGGTTTGAGCCCAAGCAACTACACGACCATCAACTACGGCTGCCCAGTAACCCGGTGGAACCTTATCAAGCTCGCCCGGCTTAATCGGCTGTGTAGCCCTCTTTAGAGCCGTGGTAACCAAAGTACTACACCTCCTAACACTATTACGGCTTCAATGGCTAAATACTATTAATTCCTCC
>JAMOOZ010000143.1 GCA_027064885.1 Desulfurococcales archaeon | reverse complement strand
TTTGGTTTAAAATGCTTAAGTTGTTTCGTGTTCGACCTTAAGCCATGGTAGATCCTTTAGGTATTCCTCTGGCGGCTTTGATGGTGCACCCGTGAGTGGGTCCGTCATGTCCTTGTTCTTGGGGAAAGCTATTACCTCCCTTATGGATTCCTCGTTCAGGAGTACGGCTACGAGCCTGTCGAGCCCTATGGCTATGCCGCCGTGTGGTGGTGCCCCGTACTCTAGGGCTTCGAGTAGGAAGCCGTACCTCTCCACCATCTCCTCCTTGCTTAGCCCTATCATGGCGAGTATTCTTTCCTGGAGTTCCCTGTCGTGGATCCTTATGGAGCCTCCAGCTACTTCATAACCATTCAGGACCAGGTCGTATGCCTGCGCCTTCACGGAGAGTGGGTTCTCATCTAGCTTGGGTATGTCCTCAGGCATTGGGGAGGTGAATGGGTGGTGATGCGGTACTGGTTGCCCGGTCTCCTCATCAAGCTCGAAGAGCGGGAAATCAATTACCCAGGCGAAGACGTATTCGCCGGGCTTGGCTAGACCTAGTGCGCGGCCGAGGGCGTTCCTAAGGTCGCCCAAGGCTTCCGAGACCTTCAGGTACGGTCCTGCCGCGATGATCGCCACCTCTCCCTTAGTGAGGGAGAGGATCCTAGCGATTTCCTTGCCGGCCTCACCGCCTAGGTTGCTGGCGGTTCCGCCGCCTACGCACGCTACGTAAGCGTACTTCCCTATCTTGTTCGCCTCCATGAAGTCCTTAACCATTCTCTTCACTAGCTTGAGCTGCTTGCCGGGCTTCTCACCGGGTAGCTGAATGGTTAGGGCCCTGACCACCTCTCCCTCATCGGCTCCTATGTATGGGTTTAGCTCGTCCGTCGCGGTGCGCAGTGCGGCCCCGAACCTCAGGTCAGGCTTATCGGTTCCGTACTTCTCGACGGCCTCCGCCCAGGAAATCCTCCGGAACGGTATTTCAAGATCCTTACCCATCACCTTCTTGAAGAGGTACTTCATGGCCTCCTCAACGATGCCCATGACGTCCTCGCGCGTTACGAACGACATCTCGATGTCGAATTGAGTAAATTCAGGTTGCCTGTCGGCCCTCGGGTCCTCGTCCCTGAAGCACCTCGCGACCTGATAGTACTTGCCTAGACCCGCTATCATTAGGAGTTGCTTGAAGAGCTGGGGAGACTGGGTTAACGCGTAAAACTTCCCCGGATGAAGCCTTGAAGGAACTAGGAAGTCCCTAGCCCCTTCGGGAGTGCTCCTCGCTAGGTAGGGGGTCTCAACCTCCACGAAGCCCTTGGAGTCAAAGAACTCCCTTAACGCCTTCACGACCGCGTGCCTGAACCTTATGTTCCTAGCCATGACCTCCCTACGCAGGTCTAAGTACCTCCACCTAAGCCTGACCTGCTCTGACGTCGTCGCCATTAATGACTCGTCGTGTATGGGTATTGGTAAGGGCTTGCTCTCATTAATGATCACGACCTCCTCAGCAGCAACCTCAACCTCACCGGTAGGCATTTCCGGGTTGACCTGGTTCTCCGGCCTAGCCCTAACTACGCCTCTAACAGCGACGACGTACTCAGGCCCGACCTCCTTAGCCACGCTGAATGCTGGCGACTTAGCCGGGACAACGACCTGCACCACGCCGGTCTCATCCCTAACGAGCATGAAGACAAGCCTACCGAACTTCCTGACCCTACTCACCCACCCGTTAAGGACTACCTCGGAACCTACGCGCCCCTTCCTCAAAAGACCGCAGTAATGCGTCCTCTTCGGATACTTGAATAACGCCACTCCGCGAACCCCACACACTAAGGATGATGTGAATAAATAGCTTTACCTTAACCTCGAGTGAAGGAGATGTGGTTACGGGCTAGGGAAAAGTTGTAGGTTTACGCCTTGATGTTGGGGCAGTCAACGGGCTTACTCCTCAACAAGTTCCTTAGAAGACACCACGACCACGCCCGTGATCCCCAGCACGATGCCAGATATTATGGCCGGCACCAAGGCCATGGACCCACCTAGGACTACTAACACCGCAGCAACC
>JAMOOZ010000142.1 GCA_027064885.1 Desulfurococcales archaeon | reverse complement strand
GTGATGCAGCTTAGCCCTCAACACATTCTTTACCTGTCCGCAACCTCTAGTATTGGGGTTAGGGGTGCGCTACTTCAGGCTCGCAGTAACGACACTGATCTTCCTACTGATCTCTTCACTTACTGTGCCGCTCACGGTGCGCAGTGCCGGGCCCTCACATCTCGGGGGTGTGAGCGACGTTGTTGTTAAGGCGGATGTCTGGGTGGTGTTGGTAGGGTTAGGGAGCATTGCCGACCTAGTTAAACCCATGCTTAAGGACATGTATGAGTCAACGCTGAACTCCAGCCTTGGGTTAAGGCTCGCTGTTAAGCTCCACGTGGTCACGTACAGTAACGTATCGGAGCTAGCCTCCATTGCTAGGAGGGATGCCGTGATCTCTAGGAACGTGCCGGAATTTATCGTTAGGTACGTGAGGAGCGAGCACCCCTCATGGGTAATTAAGGGTGCTGAGTTGGTTAGGGCCGACCTATTTGAGAGGGACGCGTGGGTTCTCCTAACCAGCAAGGGTGTGGTGCCTAGGGACGCTGACTACGTCCTCCTAATAATGTATGCGCCCCCGCCGCAAGGCTACTTCAGAACATACTGCATCAGCAAGTACGTTCCTGAGGTCGGGGGTTACAGGAACTACACCGGGATGATCAACTTCGGCGGGAACACGCCCCTATACTTTATTGACCTCTCAGCTATACTGGCTGAGTGGCCCAATAAGGGTCAGCCGGGGTACTCATCAGGTATCCACGTAAACACGACCGTTAATCCACCCTTATGGGATGTTGGGAGCCCGAGTAGGGAGGCGGAGTTGGTGAAGCACTACGTTGAGGGGTACGTGGGGTTCCTGGTTGCGAGGAAACTGTTCGCGGGCCTTAAGTGGGTGCCGAGGTACGTGGTCAACGTAACGGTACTGGACTTCAGCGTGAGGAGGGAAGGGGCTAGGAAGGTGTTGAGGATGCTTAACCCAAGCACCCTAGAGGTGATGCTCCACGCACTCCTCCCGAGCGCAGAGTGGAGTGTGTACGTCACTGTCGTTAACGGTAACGCTACCCCCTTCCGCGAAGTCTTGCTGGAGGGCGTTAGACGTGTCGATAGTTGCGTGGCGCTTAACGCCTCCCTAATATGCACGATGCTTGAGAAGGGAGTAGTCGCTAAGGTCACCTACGTCGGTGGCGAAGCAGTGATCCCCGTATACGTGCTCGTCGGCCCACACCCTCTATGCATGTACTTCGGGAGCACGAACTTCACGGGCATGGCGATGCCTGGCTTAGGGATAGCCATAGCTTTCCCTGGCTATGCACGCAGGGTCTACGAGCTAGGCATGGATGAAGTCATAGCTCACGAGGTCGGGCACATGCTTGGCCTTCCCCATCCTTTCGACAGGATAGGTGATTTCGCTAGTACGTACCCGCCCGGCGATAGGAACGGGTACGCTAGGTGGTGGTTCTTTGACTTCGTAGCCACACCAATGAGTTACGCCCCAACACTTGCTGGGTGGGACGGCGGAATATTCTATTATGACGCTAAGTCCCTAAGCAGGTACGTCGCTGCTTACCTCCTCAAGGAAGCCCTAGCTAAGGGGGTTTCCGAGGAAGTGGTCTCAGTAGCTAGGGAGAAGTTGAGTAAGGATGAAGTGCTGGGTGCCGATGGCGCAGTATCTCTCTTGCAGAGAGCCTTAAGCCTAGAATTAGTGCCCATGAACATAACCGTGCCCACAGTAACGTCAGTGGTAACAATTACTAAGTCAATCTCAGTCACGGTAACCAACGTCGAGACGGAAACCAACACCGTGACAGTAACATCGACAGTAACGCTGTCAACTCAAGCACCGGTCCCCCGAGTGAACACGTTAATAATAGTTGCCCTCTCCCTTCTGGGCTTTGTTGCCGCCTTAATGCTCACGGCCACGGTGCTGAGGAGGAAGCCGTAGTTCCCGGGATAAAGCGGTTTAAGGGTAAGTCTTAAGAATACCTTAGCTGTGTAACAGTTAGGGTAGACTACTTTGCATGTTACTTACTCTCCGGGGAAATTCGTTAATCGTGAAGCAGAGCTCAAGGCC
>JAMOOZ010000141.1 GCA_027064885.1 Desulfurococcales archaeon | reverse complement strand
TGTTCATGAGCTGGCGCATGCGCTGGTAGCCAGGGCGTCCGGGGTTAAGGTGAATGAGTGGGGTATCGGCATTGCCCTCTTCTTTCCGGTGGCTTACGTCAAGGTTGACGAGGAATCGATGGAGAGGGCGGACCTCAAGAGGAAAGCAGCGGTTCTGTCAGCTGGGGTGATGGCAAATACCGTTCTCTTTCTCTTATCAATGGCCCTCCTTACGCCGGCCACGGCAGCCATACCTTACGAGGGAACCTACCCGGTGCTCATCTCGACTGTGCCGAGCACACCAGCCGATGAGGCAGGGTTCCCGGTGCCCTCTGTCATACTCTCAATTAACGGTACCCCAACGCCTACAGTAGATTCGGTGAAGGAGTACTTAATGCCTCACGCTGAAGAGAACGTCACCTACGTATTTGTTGTGGAGCCCCTCATACCCAGGGGGTTCGGGTGCAGGTACTATGAACTAAGTGGTGAGGAGGTAGAAGTCGTTGTGAGAAAGCCGGCAGGAGGCTGGAAGATAGGGATAATGATCGGTGAGGGTCCCGCGATAGCGAAGGGCACGCCGGAGTACGTACTCATGACTGCCTGCTTCCTCGTCTGGTCACAGATAGTTAATGGGTCACTGGCGATAATCAATGCTGCCCCGATCTTCATAACGGATGGCGGGCAACTCCTCCGTGAAGCGCTGAAGAAAGCAGGGCTAGAGAGGCTGAACGTCCCCATACAGGCGGTAACGGCTGGCCTGCTGGCGGTGACGCTCGCGCTCTCCCTCATAGCATAACCAGCATTTATTATCGGTTCCTCATCAACGGATTAGGTGTGCTTAATGTCAAGGAGAGGTAGAAGGAATAAGATCAGGGGCGAGATCATTCTAATAGCGATCATGGTTCTCACCGTGGTAGTGTCTGTCATCGGTTATCAAGAGTTCAAGGCACAGATAGCGGCAACGACCACGCCCACAAACACAACAGAGCTACCTCCACTCAACATAACCACAACGCCGACAACCACCCCGGCGACCAACACCACAGCCACTAACACAACTGCCGTTGCAACAACGACTACGGAGGCCCAGGCGGCCGAGAACACCACAACTACTCAGGCTGGCTGAAGAGCCTACAGGGGCAGGTGAGGCCACTCCTTAACCTTCCTAAACACTATGCTGGTTCTCGTCTGCTTTATCCATGGGTTCTTCAGTACTTCCTTAACGAATGAGTCAAGTTCATCTATGTCCTTAAAGGACGCCATTATTGCTATGTCGTACTCGCCCGTTATGTCGTAGACAGCCATCACGTTCTGATGCCTGGATAACCATTCCTCGACCTCGACTATGTGCCTCCCGATAACGTTGGCCAGTATAAGCGCAGTAACCATGTACCCGAGCCTCTTGTAGTCAATCCTCGCCGTGTAACCCTGGATAATGCCGCCCCTCTCAAGCCTCCTAACCCTCTCATGCACCGTGGTGTGGGGCACCCCCACCCTCCTAGCAAGTTCCCTGATGCTCAGCCTCGAGTTCCTCGCCAGCTCCCTCAAGATCTTCCTATCAACCTCATCAATGAACACCTGTCCGGCCAAGCTCTCCCACCGACATCTGATCCTGTACGAATGTTAATTAGCTTATGCTATAAACAGTACAAAGTACGGAATTACTACAGGAAATCGTATAAGTGATAAGCACCAGGCTAACGCAGGTGTACGAATGGAGAGGAAGTACCTAAAGCTGAGGTATACCGACCTCCTCGGTGTCCTAAGAACACTCACCATCAAGGCGCCAAAGGAGATCGATGGGTACAAAGCGTTCTTCGATGGCTCAAGCGTCTTCGGGATAGCTAGCATAGAGGACGGCGACCTAGCCCTCGAGCCAGTGCCCGAGACTATCGCCCCGGTTCCGTGGGACCCGGCGTCTTACTCAGCAATATCGAGGATCGTGACCCCAGAAGGAGAGAGGTTCATGAGAGATCCTAGGTATGTAGCGGAGAAGGTAGAGGAGTACCTGGCAAGCATGGGACTCAAGGCCGTAATGGGCGCTGAAGTCGAGTTCTTTATCTTCAGATCCGTGAAGGTGC
>JAMOOZ010000140.1 GCA_027064885.1 Desulfurococcales archaeon | reverse complement strand
TTCACTTCCTTTTCGCGTCGGCAAAGGTGTTGGTGCGTTCTTTATAGCCGCGTCCCTAGTAATGTATGTTGGCATGCCCTTACTACCTGCGTTTGTATCTTCATTTGAAAACGTGACTGTTGCTAGTGGATTTAGGTGGAACTCCGAAACGGTAAAGATACGAGTTACTGATATGTTAGGAAATCCCGTACCTTACCCGGTGCTTAACTTTTATAGCGAGAATTCCCTTGGGAAGCCTGTAGGAGTGATTGTAGGTGACGAAGCAGGGCGCGCCATTGTAGGGGACGGGCTGGATGCATTACCTGATAACTTCAAACTTAACGTTAAGGTCTTGTTCATGGGGTACATAATAACGCCAAGCCCAAGCATGATTAAGCATGGAGACAGCAATGTTAAGCTAGTGCTTAAGAGCTTGGTATACTCCTCCGGAGCAGCCCTGTTTATACCTTGGGGAACCGAGATCATGTACTATAACGTAACTCCCGGAAGGATCTCCGTGGATCTGTACACGGATACGGGCTTCACAACCTACTTAACCATTGTAAGAGGGGCGGACGTGTCAGCAATAATGCTTGACGGGAGTACCTTAACCTGTAATTTCACGGAAAGAACTTGGGCAGGGATATTAATGAAGGACTGCATGTTTCCCACCCCCTCAGGCGAGCACAACATAACAGTTGAGTACACACCGTCCTTCTACGCTAAGCCTAGCGTAAATGAGAAGCGAATAACGTACCTGAGTTCAATATTCGACATAATCACGGGAATATTGACTCTCTGCATATCCTTTCTCTACGCTTTAGTATTCCTGCCGGGAGTGTACTTAGCAATACTTCTCGCAATGTCTGCCGCATTGGCACGGGTTCTCGGCGGTGGACTAAAGCTTAAGCTGGTGTAAGTCATGCGTACGGCGGCGAGGTTGGCATTAGTGTTGGGGGCCGTGATTACTGCTGTATTAAGCACGCGTCCCTCCAAGGAGGTAGTATGCTTAACGGTTATAGCAACCTTACTATACGTGATTAGTGAATACGTAATGTATAGGATTAGCGAGAAACCTACTTGAATTCCAGTATGTCGACCTTATACCAGCTGACTCTGCCTCTTAGGAGATCCTCTACAGAGCGCGCATCACCCTCTACTGCTATATAATAGATCTCCTTAAGCACACGACTTCGTTTGTTTTCAAGAATCCTGAAATCCTTAGCGATCTCATCTATAATGTTTTTCGCTACATTTTCATCGTAGGTGGTGAAGAATATTGCTGTCTTCACGTAACCTTTAGACCCTTTAGTGGTTTCCCCGTTCATTAAACACTCACCTATAATTATTGTATTCGGTTTTCCTTAATGTACTTAAACACGTCTATTACGGCTTTGAACTCCTCGGGAAATACCTCGGCGGGATTGCTTGCTTCTCTGAGCTTACTGAAGTTCTCTATAACCCAGTCGCAAAGTAGCGACACGCTCACCTCACCCGTACTGGGATTCAGTAGTAATGGGAACATGCGGCACGGCAACGGCCTGTAGTCGTATATACTGCAAGCTCTTCTCTTCACGTCGTAGAAGGGGCAGAACCCTTCTATTACCCACTGATAGAGTCCTTCCCTCATCTTACGGAATTTTAAGGTAATTCCTCTCTGCGCCGCTATTTCCTTTAATCGACGATAATCGCTCTCAGTAAGTATGGGATAGTCAGGGGAACCAGCGAAGAAACAGCAGTGAATGCATCTGTAGCAAGTAAATTTCATTTCACTCACACTTCAGCACATATTAGCTTAACCTTGATAACGTTACCGTCCTTCAGACCTAATTCTTTCCTTAGGTTCTTCTCAGCCACTACCTCCAATACGTTCTCCGAATGTTTAGTTAGGAAAGGTCTTATCACTAGGACATGGATATTGGGCTCGACAATATTCCCGAACCAGTAATAGAATCCACCATACTCATGACCACTCATTACGACACTCTTTATCTGTAAAGGCGGACACTCGCTGAGGAGTTCCTCGTAACTCCTTTGGATATCTATGTTGAGAGTTCCCGGGTAGGGTGTATCATCTAGAAGCTCTGTGAGAAGGATATTATATACGGGCATGGTTACGTACTTAGCCCCTTCACCGAGGCCAGATACTACCTTACCCTCAACGATTCTTGACAAGTTTTCTTCTCACCTCCTTGGTCACTTTGTCAGCAATGTATGTCGGTTCAGGTAGTGAGTGACCCTTAAAAAGTATCTTGCTAAGCCTTTCAATTTCCTCTAACCCGACCTTATGACCTATGCTTAAGTATACTGTCTTATTCTTCTTAGGTCTAATGACTACCGCTCCGGGCCTTCCATTAATGAACAGGTACTCCTTCCCATTAACTTCCTTTACCTCTCCAGTAAGCACTTTCTTGGCGGCCCCTATGCTGGGTGTGTCCAGCACGACACCTATGTGTGAAGCAATACCTAGGCCCCTAGGATGGGTGACGCCGTGTCCGTCTACCACTATGAGGTCTGCTTGGACACCGAGCTTTTCGTAAGCCTTAAACATCAATGGTGCTTCCCTGAAGGCAAGGAGCCCCGGCACGTAAGGTATTGGCACTTCACCAATCACTACTGAGTAACGGATAAGCCTTAAGTCAGGCATGCGTGTGAGCGCGGCGACTGCGATGCCTTTATTACCCACGTATGCTAGGTCTAGGCCTACAACGAACTCAAGCTTACTTATCTTGCCTTCCCAAGACACCTTCTCAGCAAGAAGCCTTTGGAGTTTGAAGGCTTTCTTAGCACTGAACATTGGGTTTCAGCTTCTTGCCCTTCAGATTACTTACCTTAAGGTAATGCTCTCGCTCCAAGACTTACTCGGCGTAATCACTACTACGTCGATGCCGTCACCGGAAGTTGCGTCCCGGCTAATTGCAGCCTTAATGGCGTCTAGGGCGAGTTCCTTTGCCTCCTCAGGGCTTAGGTCCTTACGGTACTTGTTCTCAACGATGCCTATGGCTATGGGGGCCCCGGTACCTATTGCGGCATAGTCATCCTCAATGAGAGAACCCAGTGCATCCATTACGTATAGGTGAGGCCCTTCCTCATCTATGCCGCCGAAAATCACTTCGGAGAGGAATGGTGTGGACTTGTACTTATACAGAATTACAGAAAGTAGCCTGGCAGCGGACCTTACACTCATCTTACGTGAGTTCTCTATTTCGTAATCATGGATCTGAAGGGTCATTATCCGCTTAAGCGTCTGGATGTCTGCGAAGAGGCCTGCGAACGCTAGACCGTACCTGTCTTTTATGAGGAATACCTTACGTCCTGCCTTGCTCATCACAAAGCCTCTGTAAGCCACTCGGCGCTCAGCGGCTAGGATTACGGAGTCTTTAGTTCTTAAGCCTACAGCGGTTGCACCTGTTCCTAACCCCTCGTAAGACACGTCCTGCACCTACTATCAATGAAGTGTGTCGAATTTTAAGGTTAAGGTTTACTTTTGTTGATGTCGTTTCAGATTCCTAGAGGTTAGGGGGATGAAAGATAATACCATAGCTGGTATGCTGAACAAAATAGCATGGGTGGATAAGGTTAACCTGTATAGATACTCAGTGGTTGTTATTGATAGGCTACGGCCCGGAGGTTTACGCGAGGTTCGGCTCTCGGAGAGCGTTAAGGTGCTTAAGGACAGGCTAATAATCGGTGAAACCACAATACCTATTCACAGGGTCGTGGAGATAAGGAGAGATGGTGAGCCAATATGGGTGAGGAAGTCTGCATCAGTGAGGAAGTGAAGGGTGCCTCACCAGTTCCTTACGCCGACGTGCGTCGACGCGTCCTTGAGATATTCCGTAAGCCAGTGCCCCTTGCGAAGGGTGTCAAGAAGAAAGGCATGGTTAAGCACCTGATCAAGGTTGATAGGGTATACGGCTACGTGGACTCAGCGATCTTTGCTAAAGTAGAGAAACTACCAAAGCCGGAGGAATTGAACGCGTTCTACGCAGAAATACTGAAGCTCGCTGGCATAGCGGATTACGCGGACATCCTCAAGAAATTCAGGGGGTACCGCAGAGTACTCAGGAAGTTGTGGAAGGAGTACAGGCTTAAGATAAAGTCAACAGTATCTGCTAGGGAAGCAAATGACGTTGCCAGGGAGTTTGTTGGGCGAACACTATCCCTTGTGAGGAGGATAAGGAAAGACATAGACCTGCTTAGGGCGGCAGTGGCTGAGCTCCGTAAGTTACCGTGCTTTAACTTCAACGAACCAATAATCGTTGTTGCTGGAATGCCTCAGGTAGGTAAGTCAACCTTCGTCCGCAGGGTCTCCACAGCCGAACCCGAGGTTTCTCCTTTTCCCTTCACGACGAAGGACGTGATATTGGGCCACGCGTTCCTAGATCACGTGAGGGTTCAAATAATAGATACACCCGGAATTCTTGACAGACCTCTCGACGAGCTAAACGAGATAGAGCGTAAGGCTGTAAGCGCGGTGAGGTTTCTCGGGGACGTGCTATTATTTCTCATAGATCCCAGACCATCAAGCTACTACTCCTTAAAGGAACAGTTGGGGTTACTACGCATGGTGAGAAGTATCTTCAGAGGCAAAGGCATGATCGTGGCCGTGAACAAGATAGATGAGGTTGATGATAGCAGACTGGAATACGTCGTAAAGGAATTAAGGAATGTGTTTGATGGCGAAATATACTTGATCAGTGCCCTTCAGGGTACGGGAGTCGACACTGTCTTACGGAGATTACTTAGGCTTGCGGCAAGTAAGTACCTTACGACTTAACTAGTTCTTTGAATCTAAGCGCGTCATCACGCATGTAAACATTGTTAAACAGCGCGAAGACCACATTAGAGCCTGTACTGAGTACTTTCTCCCTTAGCCTCCGGAGGTCATCGTCAGTGTACTTGTACTTGTAGTTCACTTCAGCACCCCCTATCCCATGTAGCCTAAAGTACGTTACATCCTTCTTAACTACTGGGGACCATCTAAACGGATCGACAACATGTATTAGCCAGTCATATCTCAAGATAACATCTTTGAGCTCCGTCTCATGCTCTCTCCAGTCCCCCCTGACTTCGATGCCAACCAAGTAATTCCTTGGCTTAATAGTTGAGAAGAATTCCGTCATATTCCTCAGGTTTTCCTCCGTGAATCTGAAGGAAGGGGGTAGTTGAATAATTATGAACTCGGCTTGAAGGATATTGGCTGCCTTATCGATCACTTCCCACGCCTCGAAGTTCTCCTTAGTTGGCTTGAGGTATCCGTACTTGTCCCACTTATCTTTGGGTGGTATCACCTTAGCTCGTCTCCAAGTCCTCATGCTAGGCGGGTGTGTTACGGCCTGCCACGCTTTCATCGTGAACTTGAAGTTAGTCGGCGCCTCGTCCCGTAGTTTGTTTAGTTTAGCCTCGTCGGGAGGGTTGTAGAACGTGTCCTGAAGCTCCACGACGTCGAATAACGTGTAGTACTTGCGGCGCCCAACGGCGAAACCACAGCACCCCACGAAAATACTTTGTGGAGGCATTCACATCGCCTTCCTAATAACCGGTTTTAAACTAATTATCTTAAGACCCTTCTCATTAACCTTGTTCTTAAGCAACTCCGCCGCCTTTAAGTCAAGCACTAACGTTGTTACTTGGCACCTGTACCTATCGCCCTCCTCCCTGTAACACCTTAAAAGTCGTACTTCTCCGCCGCTCTCAACGATGGCGGCCGTCAGTTGCTGGATGTCCTCAGCCTTATTCAGGAGTACCTCGAAGTCCACGGCAAGTTCCCCAGGAGTTGAGGCCGGCCGCAAGATGATCACGCCTTCATCCCTGTTTACCTCAAGCTCTACGTAGGATTCAGGCTCTATGCCTATAGCTTCCCTTAAGTAAAGGGGTATGGTTACCCTCCCCTTACTATCTACTTTAACAAGTGCTCTCAACGACATGTGCCCGAATTCCCCCATCGATAAGGGTGGAAATGAAGTAAAGAAGGTTCCTCAGGTGTAGTATGAAAATAATTTTACCTTTCAGAAAGCATTGAATTATCGATGATGAGCGGAACACGGTGTGATTGGTGATCGACCCCGCATTTCTGAAACTTAGTTATTTAAAGTCGTCGATGATCTAATGTCCTTAGCAATCCTTACTAAGTCATCGATGAAAGCATCAATAATTTCCTTTGTTACGTGAGGCATTATGGTGATCTTAACCCCGCCGAGGCTTGGGCATGAGTACACGTACCACCCTATCTTGCGTAGCCTCCAAAGGAGCTCTATGCCGGATAACTCATGATGTCGTATGCATATAAGAGGGAGTTCCGGTCTAGTGGGGCTGAAGCCTTCGCTGAGGAGGCGCTCATACGCATAGTCAGCTATTCTCATGCACTCACCGTATATTTTCTCGAAGCCTTCACGCCCAAGGTATTTTATTGAGGCCCAAAGTGACGCAACCGACGCAGCTGTTCTGGTCCACAATAAGCTTAACTGTTTCTCGGACCCCATGTACTCGCTCTCAAAAACCACGTTATTATACAGGTCCTCCATTCCAAACAACAGTATACCGGAAGGTATGGGGGTCAACCCGGTCTTATGCCCATCTAAACTCAGCGCGACGACACTGTCTATGCGGAAGTCAAAATCGGGTAACTTCCTAGTGCCTCTAATGAAGGGAGCTATTAAACCGCCGAATGCAGCATCAACGAGTATCGGGGTATCCGGCACTAAGTCATGAACAGCTCTTACGTCATCTATTACTCCAGTTTCGGTATTGCCTGCAGTAAGGAGGATTGCTGAATTATCTTTTGTTTCACGGACAATAGCACGGACGCTCTCAGGCACGACCCTAAGTTCCTCATCCACATCCGCAACAAATATACGCATCCGCAATACTCTGCAGGCTTTGAAAACAGAGGTGTGTGCTGAGCGCGGCACGATGACGCTTTCATAACCCGCTTCCCGTAATGCGTAGAGTGCCGTTAGATTTGATTCGCTGCCACCATATGTTGATACGCCTTGGGCCTCGGGGTTACCTAGAAGATCCCCCAGCATAGCAACCGTTTCGTGAAGAAGGTCAGCCGATACCCTAAACCAGTGGGGATCATTCAAATTCCTTCTAAGGAAAACCATGTGTGCCTTCAACGACACAGGCAAGGGCGCGGACATCATCGGACCTAAGGAGCGCTGATCTCCCAGTTCGGGTTCACGCCCACTCAACTCATTTAAGAGATCGAACACCTTATCTCTCAACCCTTTTTCAGGGAACTTACACACCTCTATATGTCCTGGCAATCACTCTCTCCCGCGGTATTAGGCCCGCGTACGTTAAATGCTTAAATGACACTAGTACTAGTAGGGTAGGTGGCGCTGAGTGGTTAACGAGAATACTGGTAGAGAGGATGGGGTCCCGAGTAATGCCAATGACATGGCTTCTTACATCGATTATTTAAAGAGCGTTGCAAGGAAGTGGCTTAATGTTTGGGAAAAGGAGAAAGTCTATGAAGCAGATCCAGACCCAAGTAGGAGGAAGTACTTCATAACGGCTGCTTTCATGTATCCTAACGGACCAGCACACATAGGCCACGCCAGAACTTACGTGATACCTGACGTCATTGCCAGGTTTAAGAGGGCTCTAGGATACGATGTGCTGTTCCCTATGGGCTTTCACTACACTGGCACACCTATACTTTCCACTGCAAGTAAGGTGGCGTCAGGTGATGAGAAATTCATAAAGAGCATGGCTGCGGCCTTTGGGATACCTGAGGAGGAGTTCCGCAAGCTCACGGAGCCGCTAAAACTAGCCAGGTACTTCCACAGCATATCGAAGGATGCCATGAGGTTTTATGGCCTGTCAATAGACTGGAGACGCGAGTTCACTACGGTAGACCCTGAATTCAAGGCGTTTATCCGGTGGCAGTTCAGTAAGCTAAAGGAGAAAGGATACCTAGTTAAGGGATCGCACCCCGTTGGATGGTGCCCTAGAGACGAGATGCCTGTTGGGATGCATGACACCAAGGACGACGTGGAACCAGAGATCGGGGAAGTCACCCTCATAAAGTTCGTGGATGATTCAGGGAAGTTCTACCCCACAGCCACACTAAGGCCAGAAACCGTGCTCGGAGTAACGAACATTTGGGTCAACCCTAACGTAGAGTACTGCGTCTGCGACGTTAACGTGGGCAGGAAGACTGAGAAGTGGTTCCTTGCGTGCAAGGCTGCTTGGCGTCTATCCTTCCAGCTAGATCTAAAGGCGGTTGAGAAGATCCCCGGGAAAGAACTAGTAGGTAGGAAGGTTATCAACCCGTTAACGGGGCGTGAGGTCGAGATACTGCCTGCAACGTTCGTGTCTGAGGGCTTCGGAACGGGTATAGTGATGAGTGTGCCAGCCCATGCACCTTACGACTACGCGGCTCTCAGGGACTACGTGACTAAGTTCCGGGAAGGGAGGTGGGGCGACCTAACACCCATTCCACTAATAGTTGTTGAGGGCTATAGCGATGTTCCTGCGAAGGACGCAGTAGAGCGTAGGGGCGTGAAGTCTCAGGAGGATACGAAGAAGCTTGAGGACGCCACGAAGGAGATATACAGGGCAGAGCACAGTAAGGGCGTCATGAGGGAGGGCTTAGAAGGGCTAGTAGTTAAGGAGGTAATTTCGGGTGCGAGGCAGTTCATTGCCGAGTTAATTAACGGTGTATCGGTGCAGGAGGCTAGGGAGAGGGTAAAGGAGTACCTAGTTAGGAACGGTTATGCGCACATCGCGTACGAATTAATGAATGCCCCAGTATACTGCAGGTGTGGTGCCGAAATCGTTGTTAAGTTACTGAAGGATCAGTGGTTCCTAGACTACGGTAATCCCGAATGGAAGGAACTAGCAAGAAAGTTACTGGCTAGAATGAGGATAGTACCTGAGGCAAGACGCAGTGAATTCATAGCGACCATAGAATGGCTTAAGGCGAGAGCATGCGCTAGGAGCCGTGGGCTAGGCACGGAGTTACCGTGGGATAAGGGATGGATAATAGAGTCCTTAAGCGACTCAACGATCTATATGGCGTTCTACACGATTATACATAAAATAAGGAAATATGGGATAGGCGACACTCAGCTAACACCAGAGTTCTGGGATTACGTAATGCTAGGTAAAGGGAACGTAAGGGAGGTGTCTACCAAGACAGGCATCAGTGAGGACGTGCTTAAGGAGTTAAGGAAGGAATTCGATTACTGGTACCCTCTAGACTCCCGGAACAGCGGCAAGGACTTAATACCTAGCCACCTAACGTTCTTCATATTCAACCACGCAGCCATATACCCGCCGGAAAAGTGGCCTAAGCAGATAGTGGCCAACGGCTGGGTCCTCGTTAAGGGAGAGAAGATGTCGAAGTCGAAAGGCAACGTGATGATACTGCACGGTCTAGTAAATACGTTCTCGCCAGACATAGTTAGGTTAGCAATGACGTTGGGTGCTGAAGTTGAGGCAGACATGAACTTCACGGTAGAGCTGGCGGACAACGTCGGCGGCAGGCTCAGGAAGGTGGAGACCATGATTAGGGATCTGTACGGCAAGTGCGACGCAGAGGGTGAGGGCATCGCTGAGAAGTGGATAGTGTCCCGATTCGCGTTACATGTAAGGAGGGCGATTAGCGAGTTAGAGAACGTCCGCGTAAGGGCGGCCGGGATCAGAATATTCTACCTAATACCCCAGGACATTGAGGAGTACCTCAAGATGGTTAATAAACCTTCTAAGATCCTCAAGAGAATTATTGAAGAGTGGATAAAACTGATGTCAATCTACACCCCCTTCATAGCTGAGGAGCTATGGCACACTATTGGCAAGAACACGCTGGTTGTAAGGGAGTGCTGGCTTTCGGAGAACGAGTTGAGAAAGATGACGCATGAGGATGCGCTACTGAAGGTCGAGTATGTTAGGAGGCTAGTCCAGGATGTCAAGGAAGTACTGAAGGTCATCGGTAGGGGTGAGGGTATTATAGTTTACGTAGTTCCTAAGGAATCGTACACGCATCTCCTCAGGGTAGCTGAAATCATAAACGCGGGAGGCAAGATCGGGGACGTGATGCGGTACGTTGTCAAGGAGATGGGTGTGAGGGGGAAGGAGGTCCCAAGGGTAAGTAAGACGTTACTAGAACTTGCAGTGTCGATGGACCCTGAGGTGATGAGCATGCTCAAGAGGGCAGGTGGAATCGATGAGGCAGAAGCTATTAACGAGTTAAGGCATTATGTGGAGTGCGAGACCGGAGTGAAGGTTGTGGGGATCTATAAAGCCAACGATCCCGAAGCCCCCGACATAGGTGGGAAGAAGAGGCAGGCTCTTCCGTGGAAGCCCGGAATCTATGTAACTGGTGCTAAGTAAATTATTCTGGGCTATGATGTCTACGACGGGCGGACTGAACAAGTGATGAACCACTGTAGCACTGAGCTCTTATTCCTGCTTCAGAAGTGTGCGATCACGCACGTACTTCGTGAGCTTATACCATAGGAAGAGCCAGACAGCATTGATTAGCAGGTATGTAGCGACGCTGATGACTTGACGTAGGACAGGTGTGCCCATATCAAGTATGCGTAAACTCATAATTAGGAAGGGTTGTATGGCGACCCACGCAATGCCGTAAAGCACTAGCATCAGGGGTATCTCAATCGCCCGCAATATCCGCGCAATGCTCACCATACCTAAGCCCTAAATAAGGTTATAGTAAACTTAATTTAAGTAGTGGAGGATTCGAATAATAAAGTACCATGTGATGAGTACCTCCGGTACTGACAGCGCGGTTGATGAGAAGGCATTTGCCTGATAATTATCCTGACCAATAAAGCAAACCAAGGTCAAAAACGGATGAAGTCACCGCGTGGGTTTGTCATCATTACTCAGCGCTTATAGACCTAGATCATCCGTTTCCTGGTTCTAGGTTATTGTGGGGTCTTGCTGGGACGGGTCGTGTTTTCCGCCCCGTGCTTCACTATGGTTGCGAGCCACTCCGCACGGGGTCGTGGGCGCC
>JAMOOZ010000139.1 GCA_027064885.1 Desulfurococcales archaeon | reverse complement strand
TGCCCCTTGAATGGGGGTGTAGCTCAGTTGGGAGAGCGCCTGCCTTGCACGCAGGAGGTCATCGGTTCGAATCCGTTCACCTCCATAAGGAAGGTTCTTTGACAAAAGAATAGGATAAGTGCTGTGGGTTGAGATAGTGGCCTAGTGGTTTTATGGTCAAGCTACTAAGGGCGAACGGTGGATGCCTAGGCACTGAGAGGCGATGAAGGACGTGGTTAGCTGCGATAAGCCTCGGGGAGCCGCTAAGCAGGCTATGATCCGGGGATTTCCGAATGGGGAAACCCGGCTGGAGTCATGTCCAGTCACCGAGCATTCAGTTATTGAGTGCTTGGGGCGAACCCAGGGAACTGAAACATCTAAGTACCTGGAGGAAAAGAAATCAAACGAGATTCCGTGAGTAGCGGCGAGCGAAAGCGGAGTAGCCTAAACCGAGCATTCATTTATGAGTGCTTGGGGTTGTGGGGGCCCGTATATAGGGACTGAGGTATGGTAGCAGAACAGGCTGGAAAGTCTGGCCATAGAGGGTGATAGCCCCGTATGCGAAACCGTGCTTCTACCCTGGGGTATCCCCGAGTACCACGGGACACGTGGAATCCTGTGGGAATCTGGGTGGACCATCATCCAAGGCTAAATACTCCTCAGTGACCGATAGTGAACAAGTACCGTGAGGGAAAGGTGAAAAGTACCCCGGTGAGGGGAGTGAAATAGTACCTGAAACCGTTTGCCTACAAGCAGTGGGAGCCGAGCACTCAACTCAGTGTATAGCAGGAGATAGAGATGTACTATGTTTATGTTCTTTGTAATTCACGGGGTAATTTATATGTGGGTTACAGTGGTGATTTAAGGAGAAGGATAAGAGAGCATAACAGAGGTGGTAGTAAGTCGACTAGTGGAGATAGGTGGAAGCTGGTTTATTACGAGGCATATTTAAGTAAAGGCGATGCTGTAGAAAGAGAGAGGAAGTTAAAGCAGCGTGGTCAGGCGAAGAGGTTTTTAAGGGAGCGGATAAAAGGTAGTATTTCCTGTGGGTGCATTGAGTTGAGTGCTCGGTGACCGCGTGCCTTTTGCATAATGAGTCAGCGAGTTACTCTCTGTAGCGAGGTTAAGCCGTGAGGTGTAGCCGAAGCGAAAGCGAGTCTGAACAGGGCGTATAGTTGCAGGGAGTAGACCCGAAGCCAGGTGATCTAGCCATGGCCAGGGTGAAGTCCTGGTAACGCGGGATGGAGGCCCGAACCGCACAAGGTTGAAAACTTGTCGGATGAGCTGTGGCTAGGGGTGAAAGGCCAATCAAACCTGGAGATAGCTGGTTCTCCCCGAAATGCATTGAGGTGCAGCCTAGCGGGGTGAATGGCGGAGGTAGAGCACTGGATGGGCTAGGGGCCTTAGCGGGCTACCAACCCCAACCAAACTCCGAATGCCGCCATATCAACCGCTGGAGTGAGACTGTGGGAGATAAGTTCCATGGTCGAGAGGGAAAGAACCCA
>JAMOOZ010000138.1 GCA_027064885.1 Desulfurococcales archaeon | reverse complement strand
ACTTGCTTTCTCACCCGCGAGGCTAACCCTGATCCATAACGTCCCACCTACCCTTACGCTGGGATTTGATAGGGTAGCGACGATCTTGAGTCCCTGCACTTCTGTGGTGAACGTTGGGCCGCGAAACCTTGGCGGGGGCTTAGCAATGTCCCCGACGTGCCCTTCCATGGCGCTCACCGTAGCGTTAGCGGCAGTACTCACTGCTGTAGTGTTTGACGTACTTACCCCGTATGGGGTCTCGTAGCTTGAGTTACCGCTGTTAATGAGCTGGACGTAGCCATATACCCCTCCCGCCAGAAGGGCTAGCAACACTATAGTAAGAACCCTTGACCTCAAGATTAGCTCACCTTCCGTTAAAGTACTCCTATAAATAGAGATAAACCTAAGCTCTGGAACAAAGCGTTCCAAGCCCTCCAAACTCATCAAACAAGTATTCAGGGATTAAGTCGCGTCAGAAGTTCCAGGTGTTACCCGATCAGGAGGGTAACCGCATCGTCATAGCCGCTCAACGGCTCGAGGCTCCCCGAAAACTCATCACCCAATTAAATTCGGTGCTTCAGGGAAGCTTAAATCATACTTTGACTCAACACAACCTCAAGAGCCTGATCCCTTTTAAAGGGAATAGAACCCTAGGTATAGTACGGAGCTGGGGGCTACGGGGAACAATAAGCCCTCCGTAGACCTCCCAAGGGCTCCTGAGAACCCAAAGCCCGCACCTCGAGTCGGGGTCGCGGGCGGGGGCTCGACAGCCTCGGGTTTCCCGGGGGCCCGGGACTGCCGGGTTCTCCGCGCGTTGACCCCTCCCCGGGGGCTCGGGGTTTGCAGGCGGAGGGCCTCGGGAGCCTGAGTGGGGGTCACTTGGAGGGCGGGAGTTCCCCGCTAGCTACCCCGGCTTCACCTATTTCTTGAGATTACAGCCCATGCCTCTTAGGACTAGTTGTTAGTAGTAGCAGGAGTTAATCCTTGTTAGACCCTACGCCAGTCTCTCGACTTATCCACCTTGTTAGGAATCCTAACTTAAGCGTGTTTGGGCTTATGGCTAAGAGCATTAAAAGCACATGCTGCATTTGATACCGGTGTTTCCGCGATGAATCCCCCAGAAGGAGATGATAGGAAGTCACTGTTAGTTGATTACGTATTGATTAGTATATCGGCAGTTATTACGGTGCTTCTCACCGTAGCTGTTGTTACGGACTCCACTAAGTTATGGCTCGCCCTAACGTCGTTAGGTGAGGAGTCAGCTTACGTTGTGCTCTCCATAGCCGTCTTAACGCTCATTGATGCTGACGCTGGTGTCGCTTCATTGTTGGCTGTGATCGCTTCAGGCTCCCTAGTTATTTGGTTGAAGGAGGTTTTCGCCCTCCCTCGCCCGCCTGAGGCGTTGTGGCGGGAGCCTGCCGAGGGTTACGGGTTCCCTAGCGGGCACACGCAGGTCTCAACTTCGTTCTGGTCTCTTCTCTCCCTTAAGTTCAGGAGGGTTGGGTTAGCGGTGCTGTCAGTTGCGGTTGTTGCTGCGATAGCTACGTCGCGGGTCGGTCTCCACGTTCATTACGTTAGGGACGTGCTTGGCGGAATCGCCTTCGGCTTGTTAGTCGGTGCTTGTGTGTGGGCATTAGTTGTGGGTCCTGGGAGGAGGTTCCTCATGGGCTCACCAGTCAATAGGGTCGCCTTGGCGCTGCCTGTCCTCTCGGTCGTGGTTAGCGTCCTCAGTTTCTGGGAGGGTTACGCGTACGGGTTCGACACTTCCTTCAAGTTGGGCGGTTTAGCGCTCTCCCTCCTAGCGTACCCGTTACTGGCGCAGAGGATCAGGGTGTTAAGTCACGCGCCTGCCACTGTGAGGGTTTCGGGCTTCATAGCGACTACCGTGGTCGCATTGGTGCTCACGGAGGCTTCTAAGCTGTTGGCTGAGGCCGTAGGTATCTGGGTTTACGGGCCAGCCTATTTCTTTGTTGGGTTGACGATACTTGTTGTGGCTGCATTAACGCCTTCACTGATTCTTAAGAGGCTTTAAAGTCAACACGGTTAGTTCGGAGGCTTAACTTTTCTTTCGCGAATAGCGTTTCTTCCCGCATATTTTCCGGGGCGT
>JAMOOZ010000137.1 GCA_027064885.1 Desulfurococcales archaeon | reverse complement strand
GGAGTGATTCCCTAACCCTTAGTGAGGCTGTGCTTGCTTGGTTGATTGCGTTCATCGTGCTTATGGCTCCTTACTACCCGTGGCTTAACCCCAGAGGGGTGTTAGTGGATGTTGACCACATATACTACTGGCGCTGGCTGCAGGGCACCGACTGGGGGAACGTAACGGTTAGGTTGCTGGAGTTCAACCGAGGTGACAGGCCCCTCTTCGTGGGCTTCGTCTTCCTAGTGACTAGGCTCATCCCGTTCAGGGTGTTTGACGTGCTCTACGTGGCGAGTGCGGGTGCCTTAGTGACGGTGCTTGCGGAGGGGGTGTGTAGGAGGGTAGGGGTCGGGAAGTGGTTTGGGTTCACGGCAACGCTCCTTGCTTCCGTACCCCTGTACTTCGTTTTCGGCGGGTACCACGCTAACCTAGCGGCTATGTGCTTAGCGTTAACCACCCTCTACTGGAGGCTTGGGTGGGTCGAGGGCGGGGTGAGGGCCCGCAAGCTCGCCTTGCTTGGAGTTATGTCCCTGGCTACGGCGGCCACGCACTCGGAGGCTTGGGTGCTTTACACACCGCTATTCCTGATGGACGCCCCGACGATCGCCGCGTGGGTTGTCGGGGGTGCTTCATGGTTAGTGGCGAGGGAGTTGCTGATATCCCCTAAGTACGCGGTGCTCGCGAGTAAGTTGCTGGCTAGTGGCGCGCCCACCGTAACTCAGCTGGACTTCCAGTTAGCGATCATGTTGTGGGGCGTGCCGGCGACGTGGTTAACTTACTTGCTGGCGACGGCGGGGCTCATTAAGGTGTGGAGGGACGGGGCCCTAAGCAAGTACTTCCCGTTCGTAGCTTCGACTGCGTTGACGCTCGTCCCGCTACTCACCCTAACCCCTCGATTCATGGTTCATAGGGTACTCATGAACACCACGTACTGGTTGTTCGTGGCTTACGTGCTGAGCCGGTCCTGGGGTTCGAGGAAATGGGGGTGGGTGATCCCGCTCTATGTGGGGCTTCAGTGGATGTACGTTGCGTGGCTCTTAAGTAACGCAGTACCCGCTAAGCCACCGTGAGGTAATTACTTAATGAGGCGTCAACCTTTAATATTTCACCCGTTCATTTCTCTTTGAATAAGTTCTGGGGAGGGAGCAGAGGTGAGTAAGGATCAAGTTGTTGGGGCTGGCTTAATTGCGGTGTCGATAGCCGTGATCGTGGTTTACGTGTGGCTCATGTTCTTCCCCCCGTGGGCCGGGGTCGACTTAATCGTGCTGAAGCTAACCGGAGCAATAGCGGTCGCGGGAGTCTTCGGCATACTGGCGTGGATCGGGTACACCCTAGCAACCACACCCCCGCCGAAACCCATTGAGGAGATCGAGAAGGAGCTTGAGGATGAACTGAAGAAACTAGAGAAGGAACTGGAGAGTGAAGAGGAAGGTGTGGCAACCCCTGCTGATACTCAGGAGGGCGTCAATTCGGGAAATCCTGCGGGATCAGGTAACGCTAAGCATTAACATAAGGATTTTTAACGCGTGTCTTATCGCGAATAGTTCCTTAATCACTTACGTACTCCTTACCTGGAACCAAGGCACTATACGCAGATATGGTAAGTGAAGACGGGGATGGAAAAACAATCCATACTCTCCGAGTAACTCGCCGTGATCGGCGCTAATCACAACATTGTACCCTCTTTTGAGAAAGTACCTTATTAAAGGACGGGATGCCCTCATGACATAGTCTAAGTTACTTCGATACAGCATCCTCAGATATTCAATAAGTTTGTTTTCACTCCCTGTTATTTCCTTGAGTAAAGCCAGAAGCAAAAAGTCCAGCGTGGGCTTACCTTCCCCAACAATACCAAATTTATGAGCGTCAATATCCTCTAAAGTTTCTCTAATATCGCTTTCAGAGATCTTCTTTGAGACCCTGCTAAGGTAGAGATAGGGTGCATGAGGTTGAACGTAATGAATAACCAGCTTATAGTGCCCACCAAGCCTCAAACCTCTCATTCCGAGTTTAGTTATTGCAAGCTTCGTAGCAATGTTTACCTTCTCTGGAGGAACAGTAGTTAACGAATCGCTCCATCCCCAATTCCACACATCCACAACATGTATGAATTTCTCCTCAGCATTGAAACCTAAAATCG
>JAMOOZ010000136.1 GCA_027064885.1 Desulfurococcales archaeon | reverse complement strand
CGACCTAATCAAACCCCCTAAGAAGCTTAAGCAACTCAACAACCACCTCCTCACTCGAAGACCTCCTAGCTGGCTCAGGATCAAGCGCCCTCCTCAGAAGCGCCCTAAGCCCAGGATCCTCAACCCCCTCAACAACCTCATCAACAACTCCCGGACGCACCGCATCCTCACCACGATTAGTGTTTTTGTTTTCACTTTTGTTCACTCGTAATAGTGTTGTTGGTATGTGTCCCATAGGTCGTTTAGTAGTTGGGTTGCGTCTCGGTATCTGTCGTCTGGGTTTGGTTGTAGTGCTATGTTTAGGATGTCGTCTAGGTCTCTGGGTGTTTCTGGGTTTAGTTGTGATGGTGGTTTTGGTGTTGGTGGGTTTCTGAAGTTTCTTTGGTATGTTTCTATTGGGTATGGTTTTACTCCTGTTATTAGTTCGTAGAGTACTACGCCTAGGGCGAATACGTCTGTGTATGTGTGTGGTGGTGGGTATCCTTCGAGTCCTAGTTGTTCTGGTGCTGCGTATCCTTGCGTGTATCCCTTGCCTGCTGAGGTTCTTGAGACTGTACCTATTATTTTGGCTATGTTGAAGTCCGTTAGCTTGGGTACGTAGTCGCGTGTTAGGAGTATGTTCTCTGGCTTTATGTCCATGTGTACGATGGGTTTCTCCCTCGCGTGCGCGTGGGCTACCGCGGCCGTCACAGGTATCATTATCTCGAGAGCTACCTTGGGCTTCAGCCTGGGCACGGTGCTCAGCACCCTCCTTAACTCCCCCAGCTCGCAGTACTCGAAGGCCAGGTAGGGGAATGGGTTAACGCTGTATTCGAGTAGCCTCACGACGTTAGGGTGCCTTAACTCCCTCAGTACCCTGGCCTCCCTGTCGAAGGCCCTTAGCAGTTCGTCCCTTAAGTCGAGAGTGTCGACGTCCGGTGACCCGCCCGACAAGAGGATCCAGTAGGCTTCGGGAGGTACTTTGAGTACGGCGTTCATCCCTGACTTACTGCATAGGAGGGTGACGCTGAACCCCCCTGAACCTAGGAGGTGAGTACACACGTACTCCCCAACCCTAACGCTCGTTGGTAACGATTGGGCCTGCCTAGGCCCTAGGCCAAGGGCCTCTAATCCCGGAACGCCCTTACCCGTCAGTACCTCCGCCCCCGCCAGTGTTGGGGTTAGTGCTTCAGCCCCTAAGCGCCCGCCGACAACTACCCTCCCGCGCTTATCCACGCATAGGTCACCGAGGCACACCCTGTAGGGGATGACTATCGTTCCGGTAAATAATGACCTCACCTTAACCTCCCTAGCTATCTCCATCCCGGGGTAAAGCGGGGGTAGGACTATCCTCTCCTCAGGCAATTCGAGGTAGTGCTTCGCTGGCCCGAAATCAATGTACACACCCGTTAACTCCTCCCCGGACCTATTCCTAACCATCACCCCAACCTTAAACCAACCTAGCCTAGTCCTGGCGGGGATCCTCACGGCCACGTCCCGCTGGAGGAACTCCTTAAGCCTCCCAACCCTCCTCACAGCCTCCAAAGCCTCGCTACACTCCTTAAACCTCCCAGCGAGAGACCCACTAACACCTAACTCCTCACACATCCTCACGGCCTCCTCAGCAGCACTCAACGCATCGCCGAACTTCCTTACCTCAAATGACTTGCTGAACCTACTTAGGGCGTCGGAAACCTTACCTAGGCCCTCGCTGAGGTCGCCCTCCAAACGCGCAAGCAGTGGGGCGAGGAACCTCTTAACATCCTCCGAAGCAACCCTCAACGCATCCTTCACGGCTAGGTAAGCCTCCGCCACCGACCTCCCTAACAATAACTTAGCAGGTAGCTCCCTAACCTCACCGCACTCCATGAAGGGCTCGCCCGAAGCACACGTAGCCACTGCCTCACCAGCCTTAATCAAGGCACGCACTAAATCGCCTGACGAGGCAAGGGACTCAGCCTCCGAAGCGAGGGACTCGACCCTAGAGTAAAGGGTGTCAAGGAACTCCCTAGACACCTCAACAGCGATGGAGAACTCCCCACTAACCCTCAACTCACGTCCTAACGCGTCCCTAACAACTAACCCCAAGCGAAGCTTAGCCTCCTTAACGGGCCTCCTGAGGCGGCGCACCCTAACAGAAACCACGTAAG
>JAMOOZ010000135.1 GCA_027064885.1 Desulfurococcales archaeon | reverse complement strand
TCCTCCCGCAAAAGCGGGGGGATAACCCCTCCCCTTAACCTTCCGGCACCGGGCAGGTGTCAGTCTATATACTTCGAATTACTTCTTCGCATAGACCTGTGTTTTTGATAAACAGTCGCTCGGGCCTCTTCACTGCGACCCCCTCTGGCTTACTTCGTATAGAATTCACCATAACGGGGCACCCCTTCTCCCGAAGTTACGGGGTCATTTTGCCGAGTTCCTTAACCAGAGTTCTCTCGCACACCTTAGGATACTCTCCTCGCCTACCTGTGTCGGTTTGCGGTACTGGCTGCTATTCGATTAACGCTTAGAAGCTATTTCTCGGCGGGGTTTATAATCGGACTTTTGAGACTAGGTCTCTCGTCCCATGCCTCGGTCTTTATGCACGACGGATTTGCCTATCATGCAACCTACACATGTTCAACGGGACGTCCAACACCCGTCTCCGACGCACCCCCGCGTCACTCCATCACTTCAAATAGCAGGTTCAGGAATTTTAACCTGATTCCCATCAGCTACCCCGGTTTACCCGGACTCGCCTTAGGGGCAGACTTACCCTGAGAAGATTTTCTTTACCCAGGAAACCTTAGGCTTGCGGTGTCCTGATTTCTCATCAGGATTATCGTTACTCATGCCGGCATAATCTCTTCCGTACGCTCCACCATACCTCACAGTATGACTTCGACGCTTACGGAATGCTCTCCTACCATCCTACCTTACGGCAGAATCCGTGGCTTCGGTAGTATGCTTTAGTCCCGATCATCTTCGGTGCAGCAACACTCGACCAGTGAGCTATTACGCACTCTTTAAATGATGGCTGCCTCTAAGCCAACATCCTGGCTGTCTGTGCATTATCACATCCTTTCTCACTTAGCATACATTTGGGGACCTTAGCCGTCGGTTAGGGTTCTTTCCCTCTCGCATATGAAGCTTATCCCACATATGCTGTCTCCCGTATATTAATTTGTGGCATTCGGAGTTTGGTTGGGTTCAGTAAGCTGGTATGCCCCCTAGCCCATTCAGTGCTCTACCTCCACAAATCTTAATACGAGGCACTGCCTAAACAGTTTTCGGAGAGAACCAGATATCTCCTGGTTTGATTGGCCTTTCACCCCTACCCACACCTCATCCACCGATTTTTCAACATCGGTTGGTGCGGTCCTCCATCTCGTGTTACCGAGACTTCAACCTGGACATGGGTAGATCACCAGGCTTCGGGTCTAATCCCATCAACTTACGCCCTATTAAGACTCGCTTTCGCTACGGCTCCATGACTGTATCACTTAACCTCGCTGATGAAATTAACTCACCGGCTCATTATACAAAAGGCACGCCGTCATCCCGATTTATCGGGACTCCGACTGATTGTAAGCACACGGTTTCAGGTACTATTTCACTCCCCTCACGGGGTGCTTTTCACCTTTCCCTCACGGTACTAGTTCACTATCGGTCACAAAGCATATTTAGCCTTACGAGATGGTCCTCGCTGATTCAACCGGAATTCCTCGTGTTCCGGCCTACTCGGGATACTCACTAAGCATAAACTCCATTTCGGCTACGGGACTTTCACCCTCTGCGGTCCTACTTTCCAGAAGGGTTCGCCTATAAAGTCTATACCCGTTATGTGAGTCCCACTACCCCCGATTATATCGGGTTTAGGCTCCTCCCCGTTCGCTCGCCGCTACTTAGGGAATCGTTCTTACTTTCTTTTCCTGCGGTTACTTAGATGTTTCAGTTCACCGCGTTCGCCTCCCAAAAGGGATGATACCGTATTAACGATACCGGGTTGCCCCATTCGGATATCTACGGGTCTAAGCTTGCTTACAGCTCGCCGTAGCTTTTCGCAGTTTGCCACGTCCTTCATCGCTACTTTGTGCCAAGGCATCCACCGTGTGCCCTTAATTACCTCTTCCTCTTTATTTCACCATATCACTCACTTCTATAAAACTTTTTAAGATCAATTTTAAAAAATGGTGGAGAATATCGGGATCGAACCGATGACCTCCGCCTTGCAAG
>JAMOOZ010000134.1 GCA_027064885.1 Desulfurococcales archaeon | reverse complement strand
TCTTCCTGCGCCGACACCTTAAATTGCGTGGCTCCTCTCAGGCATAGGTGCCTTGCGTACCCGTCCATAACGGCCTTCGCCGCCCTCACTGCCTCGGCCTTCATGTCGGTTAGGGTGTACCCATCCCCACCTATTTCGGCGGTTACGGTTGCTGATGCTTTGAGCGAGTTCACGTCCTTGACGTTAGCGAGGGCCTTAAGCATTGACCTTAGGGCCTTGGCTAAGGCGTCATTGCTGATTGCCTCGGTTATCTCGCGCGCTAACTCCTCGGAGGCCTCGCTAAAGCACTTACGGACTAAGGCCTTAACGCACTCCGTAACTGCTTGGGGGTCACAGTAAGTTACCTTGACGACCCCATCACCCTCCCGCACCGACTCGAAGGCCGTGTTAACTAGCTCCCCTAACTGCTGGTTAAGTAGGTTGGCGCCGAGCACGGCCAGCGACGCGTACGAAGGTACATCGGGGATGCACACGTCGCCGCCAAGCATAACCTCCTCTGCCAAGGACTCAGCACCTAAGAGAATATTGACGGGGGAAATACTTTAATCTGGTTACCCTAAACAACGGCGCTTAAGCAGTACCCGCTTGAGGTTGAGGTGCTTTAGAGGTCTTCGCTGACGCGGCGCGTAGGTAGCATCCCACGTTCATTAACGCCAGCCCAGCCATCATCAGTATCAACGCTATGGGCAGGTTCCCTAAGCTCAAGTACTTGTCAGTGATCAGTACGTCATCGTGAGTTGCTCTCGGCACGTACTGCGGTGAGCTGAAGTACTTTGTGATCACGCACACGTAATTAACCTTGAGGGACGCCCGGAACCTACCCTCCGCATTACTGCTCACCTTAAGGATTACCTTAGAGGTATTGTTCGGTAACTTGATTGGAGTGTCCGGCATTAAGACCACCTCCGCCTCACTCTCGGCCTTCCTCACCACGTGTAGCGTCAGCGAGCCCTTCTCGCTGACGACGTCGTAGCCTGTTTCCGTGTGCGGGATCACTGTCTCCTCGTTTGAGCCCGGAGTCATGGTCACGGTTATGGGAGTGCCTGTTATCGCTAGCCCCGAGATGTTGAGGGGTGCCTCAAGAGCGTCTAGGAGAACCTCCTTCCCGCCAACGACCGCTGAGAGCGTCACGTTAATGAACGCGTCACTGGCTGCCGTAATCACGCCCTCACCCCACACGAGGAGGTTCAGCTCATCGTGCGTACAGTTGATCTTAGTGCGAAGGTCACTTGAAGGGCCGCTAACCCTTAACTCGAGGATACGGGTTTCCGGGAACTGAAGCTCGGTTGAGTTTTTACCGCACTCAAAGACCCTAGTGAAGTTATGTGGGCCTGGAGGCACGGTCACGAAGATCGTGTACGGTATTGAGACCTTCGAAGTGGTGGTAGCTATTCTGGGTGGTGCCGTCACCAGCGCTAGGATACCGACACATACCAGTACCAACCCGATAGTGAGGAGGGCAGTATCGCCACGCATGGAGGGACACCATGTAAACCATGTTTAGAGAACCACTTAAAAAGCACGCCGTTATGAACCCTTAAAGCTAGGTTACGTCGCCCGTAAGGTAAGCTTTTCTCCACGCATCCCTAATTAATCACGGGCGGTTAAGACGGCGGGAGTCACGCGAAAGATCCAGGTGGTCGGCAACTCCACCTTCGTGGTGAGCCTGCCGAAGAACTGGGTTAGGATGCTTGGGTTAAAGCAAGGTGATGAGGTAGTAATAGAGCCTCCTAGCCAACGAGGGCTTGGTGCTGGGGTTTAACGCCTTTATACGTGCGTCATCCCAGTACTTGATCACGCCCTTATATATAAGGGTGAGGACCTCTACCGCTGAGGTTCAGCGTCACGTGATTTAATCCGGGCAGGTTATACGTAACGACCACGGCGCCAACGAGTGTCGGAACCTGCATTACCTCACCTTTGTGCTTCACCCACACATCATGGGGTAGTGGCGGGTCGCTTCCCGCCACGTCGAGAGTTCCGTCGAAGAATCTTGAGACACTAGCGCCGCTTCCAAGTAGCTCGTAGGATACCTTAATGTTTGGGTGTTCCTTCATGAATTCCTTGATCCAGGCGAGGTACTGAGGTGCTGGGAAGGTCGCTCCCCCAAGCCTTAAGTAGGTGGCTTGCTCTGAGCTTGTGGTCG
>JAMOOZ010000133.1 GCA_027064885.1 Desulfurococcales archaeon | reverse complement strand
TATATATCCCCTTTATAAATAAGGGTTTCCCTCGAGCTCTTCCCAAGCGTGGCCTCCATGAGGGCATCATTGGAAATACCCACTAGGAAGCCAATTCACGCGTAAAACTTCCAAAGGATGAATTTTGTTCATTTGGTTGTGGGTGTTTTGATTTTCTTTGTGACTCTTATGTTTTCTATCCGTGTTTCTGGGTATTGTCCTTGTTCGTCTTTTTCGTATTTCTTTACGACGTCCCATATGTTTAGTAGTGCGGTCGTTACTCCGGTTAGGGCTTCCATTTCTACGCCTGTTTTCGCTGTTGTTTTGACTGTTACCCTAGCCTTGATTCCGTTGTCTAGTATCTCGTACTCTACTTTGACGTTTGTTATGAGTATGTTGTGTGCCATGGGTATGAGTTCGGGTGTTTTCTTTACTGCTATGGTTGTTGCGACTGTTGCTATTGCTAGTGGGTCACCTTTCTCTACCTTGCCTTCCCTTATGAGTTGGATGGTGCTTTTCTTTAGCCTTATGAAGCCTTCGGCGACTGCTTCCCGGTAGGTTTCGGGCTTACTTGTTATGTCGACCATTTTCACGGGTTCACTCATTCCTTAACCACCTTGAGAATATTGTTGTGGGTGCTTTATAGTTGGGTTGTTCCTTACGTGGCTATGTCGTACCTCTCCATTAGCTTTGTTAGGGCTTCCCTTAATCCCAGCGTTAGGGTCGCCGCTGTTGCCACTGCTACTGATGCTGTTATGAGTAGTGCCGTGGCGTTGATTGCTGCGAGTACTTGGGTTAGGGCTGACGCGCCCATTAACGTAGCGATGAAGAAGAGTTCGACGATGAACACTATTGAGGATTCCATGACGTACATGCCTGAGGGTGCCTGCTTAACGACCTTCCTTTTGGAGGCGAAGTATGTTATGAGGGCTAGGGCGGCGAAGGATGTGAGCACTACTGCCGGGGCCGTTACGGGGATTAAGAGGAGGTTAAGCGGGTTGAGGGTTAACGCGGCGATCGACGCGGCCATTACCGCCACGGCTTCTAGGGTGTACGTAGCTATTTTCAGGAGGAGGGCTGTGGCGACGGGCTTCATGCGCATTAGGTAGACGCGGTACACCCAGTAAGTCATTAAGTCATTGACTATGACGACGTTGAGTAGGGAGGTAAGCATTATGGCGGTCATTAGGGGTATGAAGAAGCTTAAGGCGAAGCCCGTTACGCCAGCAACCCACGCAGGTAGGAAGTACCTCACTACCAAGCATATGGCGGCAGGCACACCCACAGCTGCGGCGACGGCCTTCAAGTGATTAGTGCTGAGGATCGCTGAGTAGTATATGACGCTCATCACTGCCTTATCCGGCGAACTCGTGTCGAGAGCCTTGAGCAAGTAAGCCTCCCTACCTCTCTTCCTTGCTTCTCCCTCACGCCTAGCCGCGCCAGGTAACGCTATCGGCTTGAGATCCTCGACATCCACCACATCAGCTAGGGTCGGTATTAGTAGGAACGCCACGGTGATGGGGATTATCGAGAGAGCTAACCACGTGACTGCCTCAGTGATGCTTGGTGAGATCGCTAGAGAGTAAATTAATGCGTTCGCGAGCGGCTTAAGCGGTACCGTCAGAATGAGTGAGGGCCACCTAAGCAATGCCGTGTGGACCAACCCAGCGACCAGGTACGCTAGGCACGCTACCCTAAACACCCTCCTTAAGCCCCGCTTAGCCAGGACTAACGCCACGACGTTTGTGGCGGCGTCAAGTAAGGCGAAGTACGTGGTGATGAGTATGAGGGAGAGGGTCGCGAGCATGGCCTTCGCCGGGTTAGGGGCGAGGAATGAGGCGAACACCAGCATGGAGAGGAGGTATGGGAGGAATATGAACTGCTGAACCACGCTGACTAAAGCCTTACCCACGACGAAATCCCTAATCTCTATGGGTTGAGTCAACACTAACTCGTACTCAGCCTCCCTAACCGGGACGTTAGGGGGTGTGAGGATGAATGCTAGGGTTGTGAGCGACATTAACGTGGCACTCGCTATGTCAGCGATTATGAACCTGTTTAAGCCGTGAGTGATGAGGAACGCCCTGAGGTCGTGGCTAATGGGTGTTCCTTCCGAGGCGTTCGGGTTGGGGCTTAGTATGAGGGAGGCGAGTAGAGCCGTGAAGCCCACCGCCATGAGC
>JAMOOZ010000132.1 GCA_027064885.1 Desulfurococcales archaeon | reverse complement strand
GCAACGCATTGGCTATTATGTCCGCTGACCCCTCAGCAGAAGAACGGTTCGCTAATCTAGAAAGTTATGCTCCTGACTGGTTCATTGAGTTAAAGGAGCGAACAGGAGTGTAACATGTTGACAGAAGATGAAGTATTAGATATATCCAAGAAGGTTGGGCAGGAGGAGGTTCCTCTTGCTCAACCACAGGAAACTAGAGCGCGTATCCCTGCACCCCCCTCTGCACTAGAATCCTTCGCAGTAGGTGCAATGAAGTCCAACCCGGTCTATAATCTTATTAAGTATGCGACCGAGGATCACACGATCTATATGCCGGACGATACCGACCTCACTAAAGTAGAAGGTTTGCTTGACGGAGTGCCTGAGCATCTGCACTGGAAGGTGTTGTCTCAGGTATCAGAGGCGAGTGCACAGAGACTAGCTGCTCAGCTCAGAGAAATGAATGAGATGAATAGGCTGCAGTACGCTAATGGCTCACTGGTCGGTATAGCAGGGGAAATAGCCGGATACTTAGATCCCCTTACTACAGCAGTGGGCGGGAAGTTCTTACAGGGTGCATTCTCCTTTGGTAAGCTGGCTCGCCTGAGCCCACGGCTTACTGGTGCGGTGTCCTTAGGTGCTCTCGGCTCAATGGAGCAGAAGGCTACTTGGCTAGGGCATGCAGAGGCGAATGATGAAGAGGATATCCTATACACCTTCCTTACTTCAGCGGGGGCAGGTGCTGCTCTCGGTAAGATCATGAGTAGAGGATTCGGCGATGAGGTTGACGAGATCATCGCGCATACAGATGACACCATCAAACAGATCACGCATGTAGTCCGGAATGATATGGATACAGTCCTTGCACAGAAGGTTGGTATCCATGAGCCTGATGTAGTAGAGGCGGGAATCCATCGGATTGAACCGGGGGCAGGTGCTACGCCGGTACAGGAGATTAAAGGTGAGGGTGTAGCTAAAGCGGAGGTAGAAACATTTACTCCAGAGGTTATTGATGTAGGTGATATCACACGCCCCCGCAAACCACTGGATCCTATTGACGTAGAAACCGTACCACTGCATGAGAGCTCCGTGAAAGGGTCTGTAGTGGACGATCTTTCCAAAGACATACCATCGCCTACAAAAGAAAAGATCGTGGACGAGAGCATAGCTCCTGAGCCCACAGTAACGAACATGTCTCAAAGGGAGGCAGAGATTTCTGCTGCGTCCGAGGAGCTTGTGAAGAGTAACAACATCCTCAGTATCCCTAAGAAAATGATCACTAAGCTGTTAGAGAAGAACCCACTTATGACGGACGGCTTCCGGTTACTGATGTCTAAATCCCCTACTGCTAAGGCTATCGCCTCACATATTGGTGAACTCGCTATAGGGCAGCGCAGAGGGATCAGCAGAACGGCTGCTACATACAAGGAAGTACAGCAGCGGTTGTATCTGAAGATGATTCCTGTTATAGAGGACGCTAAGGTAAAGTACCTGTCCTCTATAGGGATTAAGAAGTGGAATCCTTTTAAGTACCACGGTGAAGGTGCTCGTCGGTTCGATATGGCTATCCAAGAAGAGATGGCTAGGCGACACATGGGTATTATAGAGGAAGTAAACGAACATATAGCTAGAGCAGCGAATGCTATAGATGATTCTATGAAGAGGATCACCCGCGACCTTAAGGAAGCAGGTTGGGAGGGTGCGGATGATATCCAATGGAAGTCTGGGTACATGCCTCTTCGGTGGTCGTCCGCTAAGATCATGAAGATTGTACACTCAGGTAAACGCCCTCAGCTACAGAGACTACTTGCCAAGGCGTACGGAAACGTTGGGATGTCCGAGGAGCTCAGCGAGCGTTTAGCTAATGCAATCATCCGCCGGAAGCTAGAGGGTGCAGCAGATCTGGACTTCAACCCTAGCACCTTGTTCAGTAAGTCCGGGCGAGGGGCACTCGAACAGATGCTACGAGAGTCCGGTGTATCCGAGCTTGATATCCGAGGCATCATGAAGGTGACCGAGAAGCAGACACGCGGTGTGCATACAAGGACGGACATCGACTTGACTACTCGGAGTGAAGGCTTAGCTGTGTTCGATATTATGGAAACGGATGTAGGTAATATCTTGTCCCGCTTTGCACAGGAGCAGGCAGGGAAGTATGGTCTCGCTAAGAAAGGCATCAAGTCTTTG
>JAMOOZ010000131.1 GCA_027064885.1 Desulfurococcales archaeon | reverse complement strand
AACACGCAAATAAAACGGCGAACTCACTTAAGAAATTAACAGAATTCATGCAAATGGTGGGCCCGCGGGGACTCGAACCCCGGACCTCCGCCTTGTAAGGGCGGCGTCCTAACCGGGCTAGACGACGGGCCCTCCAGCATTGGTTACATGTACTTCCTTATTAATTTTTCACGGCAAGGTATAATGGTCAGCAATAAAAGCTTGTTAGCTCCTCTCTCTTATGAGGGGTTCTACGTGAGGAATTTCCGGTTCGTTGAGTCTTCGCTTAAGTTGCTTAGAAGGTTCTATGAGAGGCTTGGATGGCTTGATAAGGTTGCTGAGACGGACTATGAGTTTCTGCGTGCATTAGAGGAGGCTTCACAGGCCGGTGTTTTTCCCGAATAATTCTCGAAGTACTTCCTGCACCTCCTGCTTGTACTGGCTCAGCGTAGGTGTTTTTAATAATTTCTTGATTGCTGACGCGCTCCCTTCAGCAATGTCGCTAACATCGTATCCTCGTTTTATGTAGCGTTTAGCTTCAAGCATTGTTGCTAGATGATCGGCTAACTTAACCAGAGTACCTTCAAGCGTTGTTTTCTCATCGAACTCCTTCAGTAGCTCCTTAAAGGAGCCTAAGCCTAGTTCGTTTAGCGCTTCCTCATTAAGTTTCTCTATATCACGCAGCCTGTCCTTACTCCATTTAACTATATCTCCTGCCACAGCCTCTGGAACGTCATGTAGCACCGCGATCATTAATGCCTTACCGAGATCTACACTAATGCCTCGCTCGCTTAGTGCTTTAGTGATAAGTAGTGTGAGGAACGTCACCTCAAACGTATGTGCAGCGACAGTCTCAGCTAAGGCAGGGGGTATTCCCCTATTCATCCAGCCAGTCCTAGCCAAGTTCTTAATACTTACTGCCTTCTCGTATTTTGAATACTTCATATTCCCACCTTCACGTCTAAGTGTAGAACTCCCTAATGACAATTACCTAACTACTCCATCGTTAGTTTTCTTTAGTTTCTACTTAATGCCTCATCAACTGGAACGACGTCTATGGTATTATCGACTGTAATGACCTTCATTTTAACCCCGTATAACTTGCTTAACCTACTCTCATCCACGCCAGTCCTTAGAGGGGCATTGATGAATAGTTTACCATCCTTAAGTGCTAGTATGTGGTCAACGTAATTAAGTAGGGGGTTTAGTTGGTTTGACGCTGCTATGACTACCCTGCCTTCGCTGGCAAGTTTCTTTAAGCATTTCATAATTATCAATTGGTACCTCACGTCGGTGTACGAGAGGGGTTCGTCTACTAATAATACCTTAGAACGTCTCGCTAGGCCTCTAGCTAGCAAGGCACGTTCTAGTTCACCTGAACTCACTTCCCATATCCTGCGGAATAATAAGTGCTTTATTCCAAGTATCCTTATGTACTTCTCAAGTAAAGTTATGTCAGCACTGTTATCGCTTAGGAGTAAGTCACCTATAGTCATGTCGGGAAGCGCTGATATTGTTGACGGTATGTAAGTGACGTACTTTGTCCGCTCATCTGCACGAATAGACTTCACGCTGATGCCATTGATTAATACCTCTCCGGAATAGGGTATCATGCCAGCTATGGCCTTGAGTAAAGTGGTTTTACCAGAACCATTCGGCCCTATTAACGCGACTAGTGATGGCCTTAGCTCGAAACTCACGCTTCTAATAACGTTAACCCTGCCATAAGCAACACTTAGGCTCTCAACCCTTAGCATGTTTCCTCATCCCCACCATTATGGCTGCTAGCGTAGGCGCACCAATCAATGACACAATCACATTCACTGGTACTTCTATTGGGTAGAATACTGTCTTTGCTACAACATCAGTTAAGCTAAGTAGTGATGCTCCGAAAACAATGGAAAGCGGTACTATATAACGTGCGTCACCACTGCCTAGTAACCTCCTTGCGAAATGCGGCGATGCTAGACCCACGAAACCTATTACGCCGAAGTAGGCAACACAGAGAGAAGCGAGTAACGCAGCCATCGCCGTTAGGATTATCCGCTCTTTCGTGGGGTCACGGCCTAAGTCACGGACGAAATCGTCACTAATGCTTAGCGCATTGAGAACGTTCCTAGACATGCATGAATATAGCGTGCAGACTATTAGAGCAACCGCTATTGCAGTAGGCTTACTGATATTAACCACCACTAATGAACCCATGCTCCAAGCAAATACTTTATGTATGTCACGCAGTATGAAGTACTGCGGAAACAATGAAGCTGAGTAGAAGAAAGTGCCGACCGCAACCCCCGATAACACGATCGAGGTCGGAGTCATACCAGCCTTACTAGCTATCAGTAAAGTGAGCAAGTATGCTATAATCCCCCCGATCAGGGCGGCAAGGGGCCTTACCACAAATAACGTAATAGCTGAGGCTGGAAGAGCGAAGGTTAATACGACAGCAAACAGAGCGCCGGAAGAAATTCCGAGAAGGTAGGGATCGCCAAGAGGGTTCCTCGTGGTTGTCTGTATTAAGTATCCGGAAAGCGCGAGCGCCGCACCAACCACGACGCCAGCTAGGGCGCGCTCCAAGCGGTATCTAGCTATACCTGTAGTTGATGTAAGAATTTCCCCTATTCCTTTTTCAAGTACTTGGAGGGGGTTAAGGGTAACTGCACCAAACGCTAATTGAGCCATGAAGGAAAATAAAAGGATCAGCAAAGCTAGCAGTAGCACTATAAAAAAACGCTTCTGCGTTACCTTAGCATAAGCCCTTAATGCACACATCTGTTACCCCAGCGATGTAGGTATACCCCACTCCTGCATAACTGTTTCGTTGATATTGTGAGGCACTACCGTTATGCCGAAGGCTTGAGGGTAAAGCACTCTGGCCATGAGCGCTATTGCTAATGCGGCCCTAGGCCCTGGACGAACCATTATGTCTTCCGCAACACCGCTGAACACATATATTCCTCCTTCCTTAACCGCCGTTATGTTTGCCCATCCCTCTCTCGACGTGATGCGTTTGATTAAGTTATCTACGCTACCGAAGTACCCGTAGTTATAGTTCATTAGGATCACGTCGGGGTTTGCTGTTATGATGGCTTCCGATGATGCTACGAAGTAAGGCGTGGTTTCGTTTTCGAAGATGTTATCACCGCCCGCTAACGTTATTATATCATTTATGAAGGACGTCCTACCTACGGTCCAGTAGTCTGGATATATCTCGTAGTACACCTTAACGGGTTTACCTCCTGTCTTGTTCAGGTACTCTTCAACCTTTAGCCTTGTGCTAGTTATTATGTTCCTCATTTCCTTCACGGCTTTAAGTGCCTTATCGAAGTGACCCGTTATTAGCCCGACTGTTAGTATGTCGCTGAACACATCAGACATATCCCTAGTTGGGAGCACGAATACCGTTATGCCCATGCCAGCTAGTTCCTTAGCGTAGCGCTCCTGAACGCCGGTCGTCATGAATACTATGTCAGGTTTTAACATCAGTATCGCTTCAATATTTAATGTTGAGAATCCCCCGACGACCTTAATGGTGCCATTCTTAATTAGTTCCTTAACTACTGGCGGGTAGTTAGAGAACTTATCGACACCGACAACGTTGCTACCAGCCCCGACTAGGAAGAGTATCTCGGTTATGGATGGGGCTGTCGAGACAATTCGTTGTGGCTTGCTAGGTATCGTCACCTGCCTACCTAGAGCATCTGTCAACGTAAGCGGGTACCTTATCGTTTCAACCTGCTTTTGAATTACTGTGATTTGTTTTTGAAGTGACGTGACATTGCTAGTTACACTAGCAAGTTTTTCAGCTAAGGACTCGACCTCAGCAGACACACTTTTCATAGTGTTACTGAGTTCCTTGACGCTACCCTGCATACTGTTAAGCCCACTCTTAACGTTCTGAAGGTTGCTCACCACGTTACTGACGTTGCTCTTCATAGAACTCACTTCGTTGGCAACATTAGAGACTTCCTGCCCAATGCTCTCTATCTTACCTGAGTTGCCTGCTAAGTTTTTCTCTATGTTTCCTAGTTTCTGAGTTAGTTTGCTTAGCTCCTCGTTCTGTTTAGCTATTAAGGCTTTAAGTGATTGGCTCTGCCAGTACATGAAGCCTAATGCTATGAAGCTTAGGATTAACGCTATGATAGCTATTCCTATGGCGACCTCCTTCCTAGGCATTCATTGGACACCATATCCAATATATGCAGGAATTAATAAAGGTTACAGAGGTAGATGAAGTGAGGAGACCTGCGGGTCACAATTACGTTCATAGCAATATCCGATCAAAACAATAATGAATTCCGTGAACTACTTACATCGCTTATACTGGGAAAACCCTATGTATTTTGCCGTTAACGTTTGCGTATACTTCGATGTACTTTTGTAGACCGCTAGACAGTATTTTTGGCCTGAGAACCGCTTCCACCTGGAATAAGCCGGCAAAGTCCTCCATGAATACTTCGATGTGTATTGGGGTACTGCTATTGCTGTCTATTGCTACTCTCTTTATACTTAGGGCTGAGACAGCGTGCATGTCTAACTTCCCTAACTTGTAAGGTATACGTGCGCGTCCCTCAGCCATATCGGTTCCGTCAGCTATTTTCACGACTCCCGCTTCAACGGTTAGTGCGTTAGCGTTCATCTCGGTTGCGTATATCGCGTGCATCACTTCCTGCCTCAGCATATACTTCCTCTTACCAATGTCTGGGATCACCGTTGTTAGGATCCTGTCAATAAGGTCCTTTGCCAAGATAGCTCCCATCATCTCGTGGTTAACTCTATGCACTGCATTACCTACGTCGTGAAGGTAGGATGCCAGGAGAACTACTAGTTTAGCCTCATCTATGTTACGCGCGGTCCCGAACTCGACGGTCGTTGGCTTAACGCCGGACCTTACTAATCTGTCAAAAATCTCTAGCGCCGCCCCTGAGACTATCCTTGAGTGAATTATACCGTGGTCATTGTATTTTAGTCTCCCAACAGCCATGATATTCGCCATCTTTATGAGCTCCTGCACCTCCTCATCCTGCTCCAGGATCTCGTAGGCTTTCTTCAAGAGTTCCGAACTCTCCACGTGCTTTTGCGCCAGTGTAGGACTAACTAACACACCCATCATTAAGCGCCTCCTAAGGCACACTATGTTAAGGTATATCCCCACTAATTTAAGTGAGACAGAATTACGCCGTGTCAGCCGAGGATAATTACTTCACCAATCAAGTCGGCTCTTCCTCATCATCCTGGTGATTAATTTTAAATCACCTAATAATCTAAGCGTTATCTATTATTATGGGGCACCAATGAAGAGTCCGGTAGGCTGAGCGTTTAACCGTTATGAGGACCCTAGACCAGGCTGAGGCCCCTTAACCCTATCACACGCTCAGCATTTGTAGTGTGTAGACCATTGGCGCTATGAACATCAGTAGCCACAGACCTGTTATGTAGTTGCCAGTAATGACATTAAGGATTAACATACCTACTTATGTACATAAAGAACGCGTTTCTCCCCTCACGGTACTTTTGGACAGTTTCTATTGCTTTTGATTTCGTGAGGGGAGTTAGCCCTTAGCACGGGTTCATTAGCTTCACCCGTACCTCAGGGGCCCGGTCGAGCCCAACGCCACGAGCCCCATCTGGAGGGCTGAGCCCCACCACAAAGCAGATCATCTCACCAAGCCATTAAAATAATTAAAAACGACGATGAAACCCGAACCCTCTTAGGTTCCCCTAGTATCAGGGGTGTCTTGCTGGTACTTCTGAGAATTTCGCTAGTTTCCCTACCTTGAAAATACGGCGTAGCACGAATAAGCTTCATCAATGCTGGCGGCAAGAGCAATATGATGAATATCGCTGCTTGAGCGACATTAGTGAAAAAGCTACGTCTCCAGTACACTTCCTCACCCGGCGAGCATGTTCACCATGTGCTCATTCCCTTGATCGCCAACCCATTCCTTCACTACCTGACAAATACCTGAAACGAGTAAGCCTATTTTAGGAACCTCGCAGATGTTTGATTAGGTGCTAGTTTCTTGCCTGAAATTGACGATGTGCTTGAGTGGTTGAGGAAGAGAGGGGATGTGTTCATTAATGCCCGCAGGCTTGCGAAAGCGTTTAAAATGAGTACGAAGCGAGCTGGCTATCTCTTAAGAAAACTCAAGGAAAGCGGGTATCTGAAAGTACATTGCAAGAGGCGGGGAAGGTTCATGGTATATAAGGTGAACCTAAACTTACTCAATAGAGATAAGGGTGTGCGAGGAGCCCTAGGTCTGAAGAAGGTGACAATCAAGAACGCCAGCAAGTCAGGGAGACGGGGGAAGTCCTTCCGCATAAGAAGAAAGAAACAGGCAAGTAAGGTCAAGAAACATGGAAGACATGTGCAGAAGCTAAACTTAGAGTTAAGGTCCTCAAGCTCTCTGGGTAATCAACAGCCGTGAGAGCGCTGCGTGAGGCATGTTAATTAACACTAACTGTAACTCTGCTGGAGCATACCTAGAAGGTGATCTCTTAGAGCTTATTGATGGCTCTCTTTGGATCGTGAAAGGCTGCGTCCATCCTGGCGCCCCTATCGCTGTGCCTCGACTCGTGAGTGGAAAGAAGGTGAAACGTGTTGGTGAAGCTTTCGAGATCATTGCTAGATATTATTCTTTCTTCCTTAGGTATGTACCTGAGTTAGGCAGGGAAGCACCTCTCATTAACCCCTCATGGATTAAACGTGTTCGGAGATTCCTTCACTTCGGTATTGACGTCGCCCCTTGCGGTTCTAATAAGAGAATAAAGTCTGTAGCTATGAAACTAATGGAATTACTTCATAAGGAATGCGGATTACGATGCGGTCCTACAGGTAGCCTATTAGGCGGATACGTTGGGAGGGAATCAGACATAGACATCAATTGCGTGGAAAGGCAAAGCACATTGGAGTGTTTGCAGAATTTAAGGGCCAAAGGCCTCCTTAAGCCATTACCCGCTGAGGAGTTCGTCAAGGAGTTACCTCTAGTTTCTGAAACTCTTAGCTGGGATGACATGAGTAAGTTAGTTGCACATCGACTTACACAAGGTATTTTCAAGGGGCTGAGATATACTCTCAGGATAATTAACTGTAATCATGTGGGAGAATTCCTTGGACCATACACGCATGTTGTTAGGAACGCGTACATAGTATTCAAGATTATAGACTTTGACTATAGAACACCCTCAATATATAAAGTAGAATTACTTAGACCTACACTACTTCCCTCACGTGAAGCATACTTCATAACCCACAGGGTGAGATTCACTGAGTTACCTCCTGGGTCACTTATTATTGCTTGGGGAGATGTGATGTTAAAGGGCGATAACGTAGCTGTGGTATCATTGGATACGCCAAACTCTAGGGTAGAGGCGCTTATCCTCGCACCCTAAGGCATTCTTAAAAGCGCAGATTACTTAAAGTAAAATAATGAGAGTTGCTCGGGAATACCGAGTAATTGGTATTAATGCCTGTTGAGGTGAGTATATGAATGCTAAGAGGAAGCGAGTAAAAGCATACGTTGACGCAATAAGTGAATTATTAATGGACCCTGAACCGAGTCGTGAGAGGGCTGCTGAGTTAGTAAAAAAGCATTTAGAGAGTGAGGGTGTCGAACCTTTTAGAGGGGCTTCTAAGCCCGACGATATCTTTGAGAAGGAACTCATAAGCCTATATATTGTAGGGGTTCGCGGGTTAGGCATAAGGGATGACTACAGCGAGATATTTAGTAAGGTCTTCGATAAGGAGGAACGGTACGAGGAAATAATCAAGCTACTAACATCTGATCTACCCATAGAGAGGGTTAGGGAGGGAATAAAGTCACTCATACCTGAGATGAGTGAAGGTGATGTTGCTAGAATACTTAGATTTGCGTTAACCTTATACTACCTTGACTTCGAGCCCTACGAGTTCGTTATTAAGGCTATAAAAAGGATGCTAGAGGCACTGCCGGAGTTTGAGAGCACCATACGCAGGTTCACGAAATTCTTCGTTGCCGTTAAGCTAGCTGAGGAAATATCCTCTGGCTCAATAAGGAATAAGGTTGAGAAGGAAATAAGAAAGCAATTAATATCCCTCGAGACAGGGGTACCTAAATCAACACCTTCCGATAGCTACGTAGCTAAGATAGCATCTGTAACATACGAAATACCAGATAAGGTACTAAACAATATCTTTGGAAGTAAGAAATCCAGTAACGGCACTAACAGTAGTCATAGTCAATGATTTTAAAAGCGGTAAGGTTTAAAGGATACTCCCTCAGAGGTAAGTGGTGTGAGGAATGCTGAAAGCGACGAAAGAAGAAGCATATCTCGTAAGAAAAGGTAATGATCTTATGCTCATTGAGGTCTTGAGGACCCCCGACGGTAAAACTTTCGTTGCTATTCATAAGACTTTCAAGGGCGTATATACCAGGAAGGGTGAGGAGGAACCAAAGGAATGGGATCTCCTGGAACTCGACGAATTTAAAGGTCTTAAGGACTCTGAAGTAGATTACAAAACCCTACCAACCGACATTAGGAGGGCTATATCCTCAGCCTTCAAGTATTAATTCCTAAATCTCAGTTCCTTTCTTTCTAATGCTGTATCACAGACAGTCTTCCATCACTAATAGTGTTAAACTTAATTCTCCTCAGAAACCCCTATAGATATTAGGGTGGGACATAGTGAGGACATTAACTAAGTTAAAGGTGTCGATGCTGACTACTTTAGCATTCCTTATAGGCTTATCTACACTTATACTTACTGCGCTGTTCACTTACGTACTCGCCCCTACGGCCGAGTTATCAACGGTATTTGTACTCTCCTTAGTGTTTGTTATAGGCATACATATGCTTCAATGGCTCGCAGGTCCGAGGATTATTGAGATGGCATACAATGTTGAGCCAATCATGGGTGGAAGGTATGCGTGGGTCGAAGAGTTAATAGCACGTATCGCTAAGGCGTCTAACCTAGGTTTCGTTCCGAAAGCGATGATAGCCCATGTTGACGTACCTAATGCGTTCGCTTATGGCAATAGATTCACTGGGTATAAGGTAGCTGTTACTGAGGGTTTGCTCCGCATAGCGCCTCCAGAGGAAGTGGAGGCTGTCTTAGCGCATGAGATAGGCCACGTAAAGCACAAGGATGTTGAGCTAATGATGGTCATCAGTATTCTCCCAGCACTTATCTTCTGGCTCGGGAGAGTACTCATGTACTTCGGCTGGTTTGGCGGCGGGGATAGGGAGAGTGAAGCATCGATCCTCCCCCTTATTGGGGCCGTCCTCATGGGCGTGGCATTCCTCTTCAATTTCGCCGTACTCTACGTGAGCAGGTTACGGGAGTACTATGCTGACGCTCACGCCGCACTAACTGTACCTGGTGGAGCCAGGAAACTTCAGCGAGCACTAGCTAGGATACTTGTGGCGAGCGGGGAGTTGAAGGCGTTCGCACCCAGTAAAGTAGCATCCGCGAGCAAGTTTAAGGTATTCCTAATAGCGGATCCTGAGGAAGGTATTGAAGTACATGAATACGGTGTTATTGACATTGACGAGGTTATTGAGTGGATTAAGTCTCAGCCTAGGCTGGTGCCTACCGAGATATTCATGACTCACCCAGACCCAGCAAAGAGGTTAAGATTCTTGGACACCCTTGCTTCAGGAATTACATGAGCATAGATAGCTTCGTGTATACTTTTTCCGGCATGAATGGAAGAACGTGTCGAGTTGTTTTCGGGGGAAGTACTTTACCTGCCTTAACTACCTTCATCACTTCATTCTTCGTTAGACCGCGCCGTACTAACACATAGTCAATCTCATCTTCTCTAAGATCTTTAAGAGCATCTTCAAGTAGTCCATACCAAGTCATAGTTAGTTTACCCACACTAGTTAACTTATCAAGCACCTTAACAACTTTCTTCTGTCCCTCTAGCCACCCGCCGAGCTTGAAGTATTTGCCGTTCTTTCCTAGCATTATGAACGCGCATTCCCTTCCACTCACCTTGCATTTCCCTGATTTCACGCTCTTTATCGCATCCTCACTGTCTGTATCAATCTCTATATCCACGCCAACCTCATTAACGAGCTCTAAGAATTCCCCGGCATTTCCTTTGAATCCGGGGTACCAAGTGTACACGCGGATCTCGGGGCTAAAGTAATTAATTATTATAGCTGGCACTCTTTTAGCTCCCAGTTTCTTGAGTGCTGCCCACCTATGATGTCCGTCGACTATCAGGTACTTGCTTATTCCTGGAATAGGTGCTGCTATTATGGGCATGTCAACAGCGTCAAGCTCGAGGATCATGTCTAGTAGCGCATTGAGTCTCTCATGAATTATTTCCTCGTGCGGTAGTAGGTCGTTAATGTCGAGAAGTGTGGGCGTTACTTTTCTCTTAGGTATGCTGTACTTAGGTATTTTAACGCGTACCTTAGCACTTTGTCCCAATAATGGTCACCTACACCGTTTTCATTTAGCTATGTAGCATGCGCTCCCTTTACTAATAATGTATTTTTAATGCGTTTAACGAAAAAGTAACTCAGTGATTATTACCTTCCTAAATCTCGTTTTTCAAGTATTCAATTATCTTTTGAGCTACTTCTAAGCCAGCCCGGCGTTGAGCCTCCTCTGTGGAAGCACCTATATGCGGGGTCAACACCACGTTGTCTAGCTTAGTTAGCGGGTGATCGGGAGGAAGAGGTTCCTCCTCGTACACGTCTAGGCCTGCTCCGGCTATCCAGCCTTCCTTCAGTGCCTTAACGAGAGCGTTAGTGTCAACTATGCCTCCTCTCGAGGTATTAATTAGTATTGCTGTTGGCTTCATTTTCTTCAGTCGTTCCTCATTGATTAGGTGCTTGGTTGATTCGAGTAGAGGGACATGCAGTGTGATTATGTCGGCGTTCTCTACGATCTCATCAATTGTCGAGAGCTTTGCGTTTAATTCCCTCTCAACCTCCTCCGGCGCCCTGATGACGTCATAGTACAGTATGTTCATATTGAAGCCTTTCGAAGCTATTCTCGCTACTTCCCTCCCTATCCTACCGAAGCCTATCACGCCTAGGGTCTTGCCGCTGAGTTCCGTCCCTAAGCACTTCTTCTTCACCCACCTCCCCTCACGCATGTTCCTGTCGGCGTAAGCTATCTTCCTGAGAACAGCTATTGCTAATCCTACGGCTAGTTCAGCGACGCTTCTAGTTGGTGCTGCGGGGGCGTTGATTACCTTAATTCCTCTCCTTTTCGCGGCTTCTAGGTCTATGTTGTCTAGACCCACTCCCGCTCTAGCGATTACCTTGAGTTTCTTACCGGCCTCTATCACTTCTGCGGTTACCTTCGGTTTACTCCTGACGATGATTACATCGAACTCACCGATGATGCTCTTCAACTCCTCAATGCTGGGATACTCCCTTACAACTATTTCGTAGCTGGTGTCGCGGAGCAGCTTAATGGCATCCTCATGGATCGGGGCTGCCACGAGTACCTTTATTTTCTCCGTCATCACTGCTCACCGACGAAACTTACTTGCCCTTCTTTAGTTCCTCAAGCACT
>JAMOOZ010000130.1 GCA_027064885.1 Desulfurococcales archaeon | reverse complement strand
GTTGGTTCGGGCGGGTTAGCTCTTGGCATATTCAAGGGGTTCAAGGAGCTGGTTGAGTGGGGTCTTCTTGACTCATTGCCGCATCTCCACGTGGCTGAGGACGCCTCACTAACACGTGTGGACGCTCCCATAAAGATCGGTTGGGGTAGAGGTGAGGAAGGAGGTGGGGCAGATGCCTTACTGGTTCCGGAACCTCCCAGAATTAAGGAGGTTGCTGACGCTACTGCATTCACTAAGGGTTCCTCAGTCGCGGTAAGCCTTGAGGAGTTGAAGGAAGCTTTAAGAGAGCTGTACAGCATGGGCTTCATAGTTGAGCCTACGTCAGCCGCACCCTTCGCCGCGTTAAAGTTGCTTGTTGAGGAAGGCGTCATTGATAAGGGTAGTGATGTCCTGGTGCCGCTGACCGGGTCCGGGTTGAAAGTACTCACCACGGTCTCTAGGATGCTAAGGTGTGGTGATCGGGTGAGGCGTTAGTGCCTAGGAAGTACGGAGTGTATTTAGTGCAGGGGTATGGGCCTGCCTCAGGGATCAAGCGTGTGTTTGGACACATACTCAGACGCGGTGATGTAGAAAGCGCCGACCTCATCAAGATAACTAAGGAGGAGTCACTGAGGCACGCTAGGTTCGTAGAGCCACTACTGGGTGACGCTATAGGTAAAGCTTCCGAATTCTTAGCCAGGGCTAGGGGCGAGCTTCATGAGGTTGCATGGAGGTACTCATACCTGCTGATAGTTCCGATGGGTGTAGAGAAGCCAGCGCTTCAGGAGGCTTTCAAACTATCGCGTGAGGTAGTGAAGCGTGTTAAGCCATCATTTAAGCAACGCCTGCTCCCAGCATACATGCTTGAGAAGGGAGGTGTTGGCTTAGGCGTTAATGTTGTGAATATTACCGATAGTCACGTGCTGGTAGCTCTGCACGGGTCTCTCCCTAATGGAAGTGTTGTGGAGCCTGAAGCTATTCCTGAAAGGAGGGAGTTACTTAAGTTAGTAGGTGAGCTCAAGAGGAAGAACTACTTAACGCCAGATGAGGGTGATTCCCCGATTCCAGTGCTTGGAGCAGTCATCCTAAAGCCCCTCAGAGACGTGGTAGCGAGTCTGAGTTTATTGATTAGTGCGTGGCTTAGGAATAACTACGGTGAATTGCTTAGGCTGTCCGAGGAAATCGCTGACGCACATGGTTCGAGGACCCTCGCGTGGGATGCCTTCTTCTACTTAACTCACCTCGTAGTAGCTGTGGTGACTTACGGGCTAATTACGCAAAAAACCTTGCCTTTCCTCTATCCCAGTGCAGGGATTCTAGAGTTGCTACCACTGTAGCTACCGAGCTTAATTACTCTGGCGGTGGTGGGGGTGGGGCTGGAGGAGCTCCCGCACCCTCGGAGGGTGCTGGCGGTTGTGTTGGTTGAGCCGGGGTTGCCTGTAGAGCCTTACTTATCTTAATTAGTGCCACTACCATTAGGAGTAGGCCAGCTATCAATCCAAGCAAGCCTGTTAGAACACCTATAGCTCCTGAAGCCGCTAGGAGGCCGCCGTACCTGAAGTAACCTGTGCTTTGCCATATGTCGGCGGCACCGCCTACTATGAGTGATATTGTCAGTACTAGGGCCACTACGGTGAATAGCTTGTTAACAGATGACGTTGTCTGAGGATTTATCGAGGAGAGCATAAGAGGTATGGCTGCGATTATTACTCCTATCCCGGCCACGCCTAAGTGTGCCGACATTAGCGTGCCAGCTCCCGTAAACCCGGCTATTGCTAGGAAGATCCCGCCGACGAGCACTATGATGCTTAATATTAGGGGTGGGAGCCTGAGAACCTCCTTCCTCATGAATGCGAAGTAAGCGACGGCAAGCATTATTGCTGCAACTAACTCCGTTACCCCAGGAACCGTGGCTCTTATAACTAGGAGGGATATTGAGTCAATAAACATCGTGAAGATTATCATCATTGACGCTATAACCACGCGCCTATCCCTCACCAGTAACCTAGTATCTAACCTGTTTAGATCCACGGGAGGGCCTGATATTATAGATACCGGTATCCCTACTAAGGGCAGTATCACAATCGCCACACCTAACACGATAATTCCTGAGAATATTGTCAGGGCCGGACCAGCTAGATTTACCCGTGCACCCCAAGCAGCATATTGTTGCAGAAATGAAATCAGTGCAGCACCAGT
>JAMOOZ010000129.1 GCA_027064885.1 Desulfurococcales archaeon | reverse complement strand
CTCCTTCCTCATCGAGAACGTTAGTGGATTCCTTAATTAACGGTCAATTTGTAGCTTCTCCTTGAGAAAAACTGTCTTATCGTACCAGCTAGCCTAGTAGGTGGAGTATTCTCCATATTTGTTTGAAGGTCCTGACTTCCGCGTCTATGTAGTGCCTCACTATTTCCTTGGGTCTGAATCCTATGGCTAGGTCTGCTTCCTTTAGCATGGGTATGTCGTTGTATCCATCACCTACCGCGACCGTTACTTGGGGGTTTAGTGTTTCTTTGAGTTTCTTGGCTACTTCTCCCTTGTCTTTGTAGGTTAGGGTGCACCCGTCCAGCACGCCGTTCCTGAAGATTAATTCGTGCGCTATGAAGTCGTCGCACGTAATGCCTGCCGCCTTAATGATGTGTTCGAGTATGGTGAATCCTCCCGTGACTATGAATACGTGCCATCCCCTCGCCTTGAGCAGCTTCGTTAGCTTCACAGCGCCTGGCCGTACGCGTAGTTGCTTCGCTGCCTCCCAGAACACTTCCTCCTTAACGCCCCTAAGGAGGGCTACCCTCCTGCATATGGACTCATGCCACGGTTTGAAGCCGTTGATCCCGTGGAGAAATTCCTCCTTGATCCTAGCGTAGAGGCCTGAACGCTTAGCTACCTCTAGAAGGTATTCCTGAGGGGTAACCACTCCCTCAAGGTCAATGAGGAGGAGTCGTCCTCCCCGCCCTCTGATTGGCGCATTTTCTCACCTTACGTAAACTTCTTAGGGAACCCCTTATAAGTCCTACGCCATGCAACACCATGACGGAGTTAATAATGTGATTCCGAGGCGGATTTAACGCCTTAACCCTCAAGCTTACTTTATCGTTGAGCATAGGTTCCTTTAGGAGAAGTTTTAGCATTCTCATGTAGTAGGAATCATATAGGGGGGTGTGGGGTTGAGTAAGGCGCTTCCCTTCATTTATGTGCGTTACTTATCGTGTTGGGTCTTGCCTGCTGCGGATTCACGGGTGAGTCTCCTCTGAAGGCATTGTCAGTACATTGGTGTTCATTGTTCCTTTAGCTGTGGTTACTTAGGGCGCGCATAAAAGGGTGTCGATGACGTTGAGAGGAACCTAACTGGTAATTATTGCGTGTTGGTTAAGCGTGGCTACATTCACTATCCTCCACCATGTTGCTTAAGGTGCTAGGGATTAACTCGTTCTTCGTCGCTGACGCAACTAAGCCCCTCCTACACTCTATCAGGGGTTTAGTGGTTGGGAGTGCCTTCATTACGTTCCTTAGTGCTCTCCAAGCATCAGTAACTATACGTGTGAGGCGCGGTAAGTCCCTAACACTTATTTATCTTATTTCATCTCCCAGGTAATTGGCCGTGGGATGACCCGCAAGTTAAGTTGGAGGGTGAGGGGCTTAATCATCATGGAGGTAGTGGCGCTCACCCTGTCGGTGACTGCGGTAATCGCCCTAACTAAGCTAGGGTTACTTCAGCAGGAGCCGGAACCCCTACGCCCACTAATCATCTCACTAGTTGTCGCGGTAACACTGCTCATCACGTCAGCCATGACTTCTACACTCATGAAAGTCTTAGGTAAAGAGGGATAAGCAGGATCCTCGTAATGCCGGTTTTGTTCAGTTTACTAAACAAATTTATTATTGTTTTGTTCAGTGTTCTAAACGGAGATTGACTTGAGGGAGGCTTTCAAGAGGGTGTTTATTGAGTTTGAGGAGAGGGGGCTTCCTGAGTTAGTGGAGAGGGAGTTAGTTGTTAAGTCCTCTCCGCTCACAGCGATCGTGGGTCCTCGAAGGGCTGGTAAGACCTACTATTTCTTTCAACTGATCAGGGAGTTTGGCGGGGTTCCTAACTGCCTTTACGTTGACTTTGAGCACGAGTTGCTTGCTGGTGTTAAAGGTTCCGACTTAGGGGAGATGTTCACCGCTTTCCGCGAGCTTTACGGACGCGACCCCACTTACGTGTTCCTAGATGAGGTTCAGGCCGTTCCGGGTTGGGAGCGCTTCGTTCGTAGGTTGAGGGATTCAGGGAAGTACAAGGTTTTCGTTACTGGGTCTTCCTCTAAGTTACTGGCTAGGGAGGTCGCAACCCAGTTAAGGGGGAGGACGATCACGTATTTCCTGCTTCCCTTCTCTTTTCGGGAGTACCTGAGGTTGCTGGGTGTTAAGGTGAGTCATAAGCTACTGAAATACAGT
>JAMOOZ010000128.1 GCA_027064885.1 Desulfurococcales archaeon | reverse complement strand
AGTATGTAGCACAGTCATTAGCAATCGTAATGACAGCATATATACTAGGCGTGATTAGTGGTACATCATTGTCCACCCACGTCCCCTCCCCATCTCGAGAATCCCTTTTTAGGTCATGGAATGCGAAGTCAGTGACGCCTGTCTTCATTGGGGGACTTGGCCTAGCAACAATTGTCAAAGGAGTATGTGAGTATTTTGCGTGCCCGCTTCCCTCCCCTCAGAACAGTATTGGTCTTTACGCTATGTTAATTGCTTGGATAGTAAGTGCGCTACTAACCTCAATTCTACTAACAAGTAATGAATCGCGCTTCACCCTGTCATTACTTGTTACCGGTGTCATAACGTTATTTTCTCCTCTGACTCTGCCCCTGCCTATCCTGTTTGAGAGGTTCAAGTTTGAAGGTACTGAGGCTAACGCTAATGAATGCATAGTATTAGGGGATGTTATCAAGATTATTAAGAAGCAAAGTAAAGGCAAATACACTCCATGCATCACTTTTAAGCTGGGAGAAAACGGTCATATGATAATAACAGGTTCGTCGGGAACCGGTAAAACCCAAGCAGCTAAGCAATTAATCAGTGAGGCATGGAAAAAAGGATTAAGTATCCTTGTACTCGATGTGCATGGAGAATATACGTCCCTACCTGTGGCTAAGGTAATTAACCCTGCTGAAAACCCTGTTAATCTCCTGGCTAGGTTTGGTAAATCTCCTGCTGTACGGGCCGAGGAGATTGCGGACCTTATTGCATCAGCATTCAAGCTAGGGAACGTGCAGAAGTCTGTTTTGCAACACATGATAATTTACGCATATAAATTATTCGATAACCCAAAGGTAGTCGACCTACTTGATATAGCATCCGACCCGCGTGCGCCTGAGTACCTAGGATTCAGCAAGGATGTCATCCGGTCACTAATTCCTTACCTAAAGACACTCTCCGGCCTAGAAAGCGAGGTTAAATGGCTTGAACCCTCGGAACTCGGGGAAGGATTAATTATTGCTGATCTCTCTAGAGTTGAAAGCCTATCGCTTCAGGTTATATATTTAGAGACATTAGTTCATATGCTCTTCAATTATAGAAAATCAAGACCCAAACCAACACTCATCGTTGTTGAGGAAGCACATAGATTCATAACAAAGGGTAGGACGAGCATTCTGACTAAACTCTTCCGGGAGGGCAGAAAATTCGGTGTGAACGTAGTAGCTATTACTCAAGAACCATACTCCTTAGAACCGGCAACGCTGAATAATTGTGGCTACATACTTAGCCTTCAACTCACGGAAGAGCGGGCAACATCAACCATAGCAAGGCTCATAGCAGGAGGTAATGAAAGATACTTCAAGAAAATACGAGGTCTATTACCCGAACTTAATAAGTTCGAGTGCCTCTTATGGATAAGAAGCGGAGATACCTTCCTGCTGAGACTACGTACTATGTCAAATAGTCAATGAAATACATTGTAAAACTTAAAATAAGTTAACGCACCACATCTGAAGGGGCTAGCTTGCCTGAAGAGGAGCCATCACCCGGAATTCCAGAAGAGGGTACGGAAACACTAGAGAAAATAAGTGAAAGTATCGGAAAGGAAGGTGAAGAAGAGGAAGCAAGTGAGTACTTGTTTGAGGACGAAGAACCCACTACATCAACAGCGCTTGATGTACGGGCACTGGAGGCTATGATAGTTATAAGCGACCTTTTAGTCAAGGCAATTAAAGAGAACCTCGATCCAAAGGAAGTGGCTAAGCGAATACACAAAGTTCAGGAAACCCTGCTTAGACCGCGTAAGAGAAAAGCACGGAAAACCTCAGCTAAGCGTGCGAGGCCGCGTTAATCCCCCTCCCTTACCGCTTATCCTCCAAAGAAGTGTTAAGTTTCCTAACCAGATGTTCCAGTTCATAATGATTGACTCGCTTATCAAAGATTACCGTAACAATCCTAGCGTCACCGCTCTTCATGAGCTTTATCTTATCAACGACAACTAGACCCCGTATGAGATCTCCCTCCCTCTTTCTCGGTGAAATGTATTCTTTGAACTTCTTCCGCATCATTTCATAGAAAACCTCAAAGTTACTTATGATTCTAATAGCGTCATCTAAATCATCCGTGTCACGACTCCACTCATCCTGGATTAATTTAAGAAGCGACACTATTTCCTCAGGGCTTCCCTCAACGTACGTGTAACCAAAAGGAGACCTAGAAATCCTCAGCACCAATGTTAAGCACCGTTAATAGGGTAATCTAGCGATAATATTTTCTTTCGATACAGATCCCGGATTTCCGGGAGAAGCAACTTATAGCTTCTATGAAAAACCATTCACTTATTTAAGTACTAAGTACTTAAAAATATTAGGGAAACAAATGATAATTTTTAAGTATTTTTCGGAGCTTTTTCTGGCTCTATAATTACCAATTAATTTACTTTTTCTTCCACCTCCAAGACATCACCTATTGGCGGTGAACTCGCATTCATAAATTACAGTGGGTTAGGGTTACCTAACGGGCATATCGTTACTAGAGACCTTATTGCCTTATGGAACCTAGCCCTTGGAGGACTAAAAAGCTCCTGACCTAAAATGTGGGGCGTCGCGGCTACGCGGATGTCCCGAAAGCCCCCGAAGGAGATGAAATCCCGAACCCAATGAGAGAAGCCCATGTAAGTCTCCATAGTTTCGGAATACCTAAACAAAATATAAAGTACGGGCAACCACCCTATAAATAGGTGTTAGTGTGTTTACTGTGAAGTACCCTGACGGGGCACTGTTTAAGCGCTTAATCTACGGTTCGCTGAAGCCCCTTAGTGAAGTACCCCTAAGTGTGACCAGCGATTCATTCTTGATCAGGGCATTGAGCCCTGATAAAAACCTCCTAGTGGAGGTGTATATTCCAAGCACTGCATTCGAAACATATGATGTTACTGGCGATACGCTCTTAACTCTGGATCGTGATGAGTTCTCTAAGGCGGCTAGGAAAGGCACTAAGCGGGATAACGTGACTCTCCGTTATGAGGACGGGGCTAGGCACGTAGTATTCACGTTAACGAATGCTAAAACAGGAGCCGAACGAACTTACCAAGTTACGGTGCTGGAAACTGGGAGAGAATTAATACAGTCCCTCGATTTAGACTTGCCTGTTAGGATGCAGATGGAATCTAAGGATTTCAAGAAGATTATATCAGATGCGAAAATCATAGGTGATGAGCTTGAGATCTCGTATAACTCTGGGGAGGTTGTTGTTAAGAGCGTCTCTGAAGGTAGGATGTTTGAGGAGAAACTATTGCTTGATAGGCCGCTACTTTCACTCGAATCTAGGGAGGAAACCGCATCCTGTAAGTATGACTTAGACCTCTTGAAATCTATTGCCTCAACGCTAGAGGCTGCTGACGTAGTCACTATTGAGTTCGGTCCGGGTTTACCGATGAGGATTGCTATTGCTACTGAAGACGGATCTAGGGTAACATTCTGGGTAGCGCCGCGTACGTAAGGGATTTCAAGCATAAGTATCGCTTCGAATCGCTAATTAAGCTGTGCTCTTAACTTTAAAAACCATTTTAGAGATTCTCGCATCTGGTACTTTATGGAGTTTTCCGTGCCTTAACATATCTGCAAGTACCCTCTTAACCGCGGATGGTGGGACCTCATACTTCAGGAGTTCTTTTACGATTCTTTCCGCAGTAGCCCCTTCCGGGTGATTCTCTATTAACTTTACTATAGTTTCTGCTACATCTACGGAATGGTTCATGGTTTAATACCTGATATATCCCTGTTAACTTCCTTCAACGCGCTCTCTATGACATCCATTCCTTTCTGGGCTAGTTCCTCGCTAATCACTAATGGAGGCGAGAGCCTTATCGTGGAGAATCCCGCTCCTATTACCGCGACGCCGTGCTTGAAGCACGTGTTGATTACCTTTGCCAGCTCCTTGCTAGCGTACTCTTTTGTCTCCCTGTTACGCACTAGTTCTATGCCTATCATTAGGCCCTTACCTCTAACATCACCTACTATCTCGTACTGCTCCTTCCACTCCATCGCCCTCTTAATTAAGGACTCACCCACCTTCGCCGCATTCTCTAGTAATCTTTCCTCTCGGATTATGTTGATGACCTCATTGGCTGCTGCTAACGCCACTGGGTTACCGCCGAACGTGCTAGCGTGTGACCCTGCCGGTAGGTTCATTATGTCCTCTCTCCCAGCAACGACGCCTAAGGGTATACCAGACGCCACCGCCTTAGCCATAGTTATTATGTCCGGCTTAACTCCCCAGTGCTCTATGGCGAACCACTTGCCCGTCCTACCCATGCCAGCCTGCACTTCATCGTCAACTAGAAGGATATCATGTTGACTCGTTAACTTCCTTAACTTGGGGAAGAAGTCATCTGGAGGGACGACGTAACCTCCCTCACCTTGTATGGGCTCAACGAACACGGCAGCAACCTCGTTGGGATCAACCATCCTCCGGAATACCCACTCCTCTAGGAACCCTACTACCGCATCACCGCATTTGTCAGGATCAACATTGAAGGGGCACCTGTAAGGATACGGGTATGGAACATGTATTACCCCGGATATTAACGGCTGGAAACCCTTCCGCTGTACTGGCTTACTAGCCGTTAATGCCATTGCACCAGTGGTTCTTCCGTGGAATGCGCCTATGAATGCTATTACATATGGTCGCCTACCCTCTGCTCTCCCCCTAGATATCTTTATTGATGCCTCGATGGTCTCAGCGCCACTGTTTGCGAAGAAGAACTTCTTACCACCTTCTATGGGGACTATTTTTGATAGTTTTTCGGCGTAGGCTACGGCTTCCTCATAGTAGAAGTCAGTTAATGAGTAGTGAAGCAGCTTTTCTGCCTGTCTCTTTATAGCGTTAACCACTCTAGGGTGCCCATGCCCCACGGACATTACAGCTAATCCAGCGTTCATGTCTAGGAAAAGATTCCCATCAACGTCCTCAATGACTACGCCATATGCCTTCTTAGCGACTAGGGGGTACCATCTTACGAATGATTGCATAAGTAGCTGCGAGTCCCTTTCCAGTAATTCCTTGGCTTTAGGGCCTGGAGGCTCAACCACTATTTTCGGCACATCCTCTGGTTTATACTTATCGTAATAGTAGAACAGGGTTTACCACCAATAACATATTATTCGGCTAGACGTGAAAAAGTTTTAGTGTCTTATCCTGCATGCGCAATCGCTGAAATTTCGAAGAGTCCTCAGGGGATCAGGCGGGGTGTCTCCTCCTCATGCCTAAAGAGTAAGTATTGGTGGATAGGGCATCATCATACCCCCTCATCGTTCATATCCGTTAAGTTAATTTCGGGACTCACTTCATAAAATATAACGTTCATGTCCGAAACTATTAAAACGGGGAATTACTTGAAATCAGACACTGTGGACTTGGAGGTAATTGAGGAATACATCATCGAAGGACAACGAAGGTATAGGGTTAAGTTGAAAGGAACTAATATCATCGTAAACGTTGAAGCTCAAAACGATGAGGAGGCCCTTCAAAAAGTAGCTGAGCTCATGGTGAAACTCAAGATGATTTAGCTGGTGGGGCCGCCGGGATTTGAACCCGGGACCACCAGCGCTCCGGGATCACGGGGATTTCTCCCCAGGCTGGCATCCTAGCCAAGCTAGACGACGGCCCCACAGTCCGAGGTACTTTATCCATAAGCCTCTTTATAAGCGTTTAATGTTAGGTTTATGGGCGGGATAATTGAGGCTATTCGTCGCCGTGGAAATAGAGGATCCTGCCACACTGACTAATATCATAAAGTTCCGTGATAACGTACTAGCATGCTCGAACAATAGGGGGTTTAAGAGTGTAGAGGACGAGAACCTCCATATCACAATTAGATTCATAGGTGAGGTGCCGGATCCTTACGTTAAGGAAGTATCAAAATGCCTCGAGAAGGTATCAGATATCCCTAAGTTCAATATCCGCATGAAGGGTGTGGGGGCGTTTCCAAACATAGGTAGGCCCAGGGTAATATGGGTTGGAGTTAGTGAAGGGGCTAAGTACCTTAAGAAGATACGTGACATTTTAGAGCCTTGCTTAAGAAGTTATGCGAAACCTGATCACGCCGAATTCCATCCCCACATCACCGTTGCTAGGGTTAAAGGAAGGTTTGACAGGACCTGCTTGGCAAACGTAATGCATACGTTCGAGGACTTTGACTTTGGATCATTCACGGTAACTAAGGTTGTGCTGAAGAGAAGTATTCTCAGACCTCAGGGCCCACTCTACATTGATGTTAAGTCGGTGAACCTAAAGTGACGCAGCATGATATTCACATCATAGTAAGTGAAGTTAAGGAGATACTTAGACCAACACCCTCAGAACTAGAGGAAGCACTACGTCTCTACGAGGAATTAAAGAAAACCTTAAAGAATATACTTTCTAAGACAATACCTTACAACTTTAAGATCGAGCTAGAAGGATCGGTAGCTAAGGGCACATCCTTGAGAGGAGAGATGGACTTAGACATTTTTGTGCTCGTAGAGTATGAGAACCTAAACAAAGAGTGGATCATTGAAAAATTCGTGAAGCCTGTGAGCAAAGAGCTAAATCGCCTGAGGAGAGGGTATCTAGTAGAGTTAAGGTATGCTTCCCACCCCTATGTGAAGGTCCGCGCCAGAAACATGGAAGCAGACATAGTACCAGCTTACTGGGCTAAATCCATCAACGACATAAGAACACCCGTTGATAGAACTCCCTTCCATACGGAATTTGTGAAAAAGTATTTGGCCAGTGAGCAACGCGATGAAGTAAGGTTACTAAAGAAGTTCTTTAAAGGAATTGGGGTTTATGGTGCTGAAATAAAGGTTGGGGGTTTCTCAGGTTACTTAACAGAACTTCTTATCATAAAATATGGTTCCTTTGAGAGTTTCCTTAAATCGGCCGCGACCTGGAAGGAACCTCAGATCATATCATTGAGTAAGCTGAATTCTTACGAAGTCTCGGTGCTAAGGAAAACCTTTAAAGGGGTGCCCCTGATCTTCCCTGACCCAGTTGATAGTAGACGAAATGCTGCAGCAGCGGTCTCTAGGAGATCCATGGCGTTAGCTATACTCGCTGCTCACGAATTCCTAAAAAGACCTTCACTAAAGTTTTTCTTCCCTACGCAGAAGACGTTAAGTATTGAGGAGCTTCAATCAAGGTTGAAGTCCACTGAAAGGTATGCCCTCTTAATATTATATAATGTAGCTGAAGGGACTTCGCCGGATATCATCTGGGGCGAGCTTAAGAGTATTGGAAGGCGGGTAGCAAACGTCCTTAAAGTAAATGACTTCAACGTCTTAGACTTAAGATTCTGGAGCGACGAACGCCGCCATGCTGCAATTTACGTTGAACTTCATGGAGAGGGTTTAAGTAAGTTAAAACCAGTAAGAGGACCTGCTAAGATTGGGGGTAATTTACTTAATTTCTTTGAGAAACACCTTGTTAAAGATCCGGTGCCACCTTGGATAGACTGGGAAGGAATACCCAGAGCTCTCTCCTATAGGAGAATTTGCAATCCCGAAAATCTATTGAAAGAAAATATAGATTTACTAGGTACTAGTCACTTAAAATTAATACGCATCACCGCAAATTTAATTGAAAAAGATGTTCGTTATCTATGCCGCGATGATAGCTTTCTCAGGTGGCTCAATGAGTCTATTGTTAAATCACTGCCTTGGATAGGAGAGTAGGTACGGTCTCAGGCATGTAGAATGGTGACGGCTGACGTATTCTTCCTAGAACCTTAACGTCGTCTATTGTTGGGGTTCCGAGAATCCTTCCGCAGTTAGGGCATTTACCTTCGTACCTCATGGCTAATTCCGAAGGAGCGGGTAACCCGAAGCAATCCTGACCTACTCGTTCAAATACAAATATTATAGACCCGCAACCCTTACAACGGAATATTACCGGCACTTACAGAACACCAATTATTTCTTACGCTGTTCAAGTAGATAATAAGCTACCCCTTAAATACTAGCGGGTATTACTTAACAATTATTTACTGATGTAGCGTATCTCAAGGTAATGCATCCCCATGCATGAATCTGGTATTATTCATCAACATGTTTTTAAGAGAATCTTTTACGCCGCTACACAGCGGAGTACTACCGCTCAAGCCCAGTCAGACCTTCGGAATGGAATACTCCCATAAAGGTCTTCCTTTGCTTGTCTTAGGTGCCAACCAGTCCACGATCCTCTCTAAATTATCGCTAACTATAACTACCTTAATGGGTCCTAGCGGTGATTCAGTGTCGTAAGTTACGAAAGATACGTGACCGGCGTACGCACTCTGCTTATGTAACTTCAGTGATATTCTATTGCCCGTCATGGAAGATAACATGATTTTGCGTGCTGTGTCAAGTATTCTGTCCTGTCTTAGGATTTGATGAAACTTTAGCAACGATTCTATTTCACGCGACTCGCAAACTATCTCCTTGTAAGGGGAGCTGTCAATAATATCATAATGTTCGATATCAAATAGGTTGCGGATAGACTTGAGTACGCGTTCCGGGTCCTCCGTCGGTCTTAGGTCACTTCTCACTTGTAGTAAAAACATTCCTTAGCTCCTCCCTTAGCTTGGAGACCGCTTCCTTCTTTATATCGCTTATGTTTTTCCCCTCATTAACTATCATTACATCCGCTAGTGCTATTACTCCTCCTATGCCGAAACTTAACTCTTTGAGGTCTCGTTCACGAAAGTCTTCCCAGTTACTGGGGTCGTCGGGTCTTCCTCTACGTACAAGCCTTTCAAAGCGTGTTCTGGGTGAAGCATGTACAGCAACTATTATCACTAAACCCTCCTTAGAAAAGCGGGTGACTTCATCTAGACTTCGTACGCCATCTATTATTATGACCTCGGAATTAATACTCTGAATTCTTTGTGAGGTCAGCTCTGCGACCGCCGTAGGTCCCATCTCTTCGCGTAGCCGTTTAGCGAATTCCATCATTGACTTAAGGTCTCCCTTTATGCCTCTATGCTTCGCTTCCTCCCTAACAACGTCACCCATGCTCAGAACAGGGTATCTAAACTCCTCGGCTATACCTTCTACAACTACAGACTTGCCGGAGCCCGGCATCCCTGTTACACAAACAAGCACTCGTTTCATCTCTCGTCACCTGCCGAAGGACCCTCGACGTTAACCCTAGAACTTCTTTTCTGCCTTGAGTATTTTAAAGTAAGGCTTGAAAACTAGTGGATTACTTGATCATGATACGCATGAATTTTTCCGCTATCCATGCATATCTGAATATCTTCCTTGCCTCTCTTAGATGGTCTCCATAGTCGTGCCTATACCTTTGGGAGATATGAAATAGAAGTAACATCTTTGCTTTGATCTCCTTAGCAACAAAGGCTGCTTCAGCTGCTGTTGAGTGCTTATACTCCAACGCTAATTCGCTGTCGCTGGACAAGAGCGTCGCATCGTGTATTAACACGTCAGGCTCTTCCACAATGCCGGAAAGTTTATTGGGTATTGGGCGGGTGTCGGTAATGTAAGCTAGTGTCTTTTTGCTTCCGAAGCGAAGTACGTATCCGTATGTATCTATACCATGGTCGAGGCCCACCGCGTACACAGTCATGTCATTAGAGAGCCTTAGCTCGTCGTCACCTTTGAGTTCAATGACAGTCACGTCAAACCTGGGCTTGAAGTGCAGGAGTTTAAAGTTCTCGATGAGATAATTTCGTATTCCTTCAGGTCCAATAATAGTTACTTCTGTTTCAGCGCCTGAAAGCGATCTCGACTGTAATAGTGGAAGTAGGCCCAGTACATGATCGCCGTGCATGTGTGTTATTAAGATGTAACGTATTGATGCAACGCTGAAACCTGCCTCATGCGCCCTATGCTGCGTTCCTTCACCAGCATCTAGCAGTAAACGTGTTCTTCCATAACAAACAATCACGGATGGAAGATCATCACTTCCTGGGTATGGTCCCGACGCTCCTAGTATGGTTACTCTAATAGGGTTCAAGGCTTCTTCACCACGAATATATCCCTCGTGAGGGCTCCGTGAACCCAATTAAGGTGTCTTTCCACGACCTCTAAACCAGCATCATCAATCATTCCCTCCACATCAATATCTTTTCTCTGGGCGAAAGCTAAGTAGCCGCCATTGCTGAGGATTTCCGCCGCTTCATTCAAGAAACACTCCATCAGCTCCTGCAGCCCTCCACCGCATTGCACCTGCGTTAGCCTTCCGTAAGGAGGATCCGTTCCTATAGAACTCACTTTTTGCGCCGGTACCGGCGTCCTGCACGCATCAGCTACAAAAACATGGGGGACGCATCCGTAGTGTGTAAGGTTCTTTACGGCGCCCTCTGCATGACGTATGCTTATGTCACTCCCCACATACTTAAGACCCATAACACAAGCCTCGAGTAGGAAGCCACCCACCCCGCAGAAGGGGTCATAAAATAGTCCTCTAGGCCCGGCCCTACTCAAATTCACAAATAATCTGCTCCAGAGGGGAGTCAGTGTTCCTGGAAGGTATATCGGTCTACGCTGTGGTGCCCTCGCGTTGAATTCACGTACTTTTCTTGTGTATAACCTGTAACCAACGACCATTACTCCCTCGCTCACTATAACATCTATTAAGGGAGCGTTAGGTGAGCGTGCAGTACCCTGCAGTACCTCCTGAATAACGTTGATCACGTCAGCATACTTTATGTTGTACCCGTATCTCTTTACTCGCCTAAATGATACATGACTGAAGGGTAGGTTCCTTAACAGGCTATTCTCCTTTAGAAGTCTACGTAGGCTGTCCGCGCCTTCTCTCGTCTCTGCGATACCGAGTAGTATCCCAGCGTATCTTACTAAGGCCGCTCTTCTTTTGAGTACTTCAAAGAACTTTTCCTCGCATTCACCGATGACCACCTGATCTAATTTAGCGTGTATTTTCAGATAGTTGCGTTCCGCTTCGCTAAGAGCCATTAGCTCCGAATAAGGTAACGTTCTATGCTCTCCTGAGAGGAAGAAATATGCCTTGTTGACACGTGATTGCGAGGAATTCATTGCTTATCACGGAACTCTCACGTATGCTTTCCTTATGAAACCCCTGAAACCGTATCCCTAAGCACCCTAATTAGCTCCGGGCTGACATCTACGTACTCTATTAAGCTATCATTAACCTTAGTTGCCAGTGTGTTCAGTGTGAGTACCCTATCCACACCAGCATTCCTCAGCTTCTGTAAGGCTCCATCAACGAATAATCCATGACTTGCAACTACGAATATCCTCGAAGCGCCACACCCACGCAGAAAGGACGCGATATTAGCTACTGTACCACCCGTACTTATTATGTCGTCAACTATCACGACCTCCTTCTCCTTAACATCTATGTTTCCTGGTAATTCGTGCCTTATTTGACCTGTAATCCTATCCCTGTGTTTCCTTATTATGAAGCACTCACACCCGAGTTCAGATGCCAAGGCCTTTGCCCTATGTGATGCTCCTAGGTCAGGTGAAACAACTATAGGATTCCTGAGACCCAAGTCTTCTAGTTTCTTAGAGAAAACCCTGGAGGGTATTATATTCTTTGCTTGGCCCGCGAAGTACCCTAAGCTTTCGGGTTTATGTATGTCCACAACATACAACGTGTTCGCACCTATAGCACTCA